>JBBTQZ010000030.1:0-21059 GCA_038065435.1 Patescibacteria group bacterium
GCGCTAGGTGTAAGTGCAGTAATGCATTCAGCCGAGGCGTACTAATTTTCCATTTTATTAGGAAATTTGAAAACCTTTATTTTCCTGCCGCATGGGGTAATAGCCCCAAACCTACAAAATTAATTAAGTTGTCTGTTTTGGTGCCTTAACGCCGAGGTCACACCCGTTCTCATTCCGAACACGGAAGTTAAGCTTGGTAGTGCCGATGGTACTCGTAAAGGGGAGAGTAGGTAGGCGCCAGAACAGAATATTTAATTAATTTATCGCACTCATCTACTGCTTTCAACTTAAGTCTTTCTGCTCTATAATTTGTATTATGGAAGAAACTAGCAATTGGGCCTCTAGAAGAAAGAAGTTTTATTTACTAGGCATAGTTCTCTGCCTGACGGCTTTTTGTTTCTTTATATTCGCCCAATTTTGGTATACCAAACCCTCTTGTTCTGATGGAGTGCGCAATGGAGAAGAGAGGGGGGTGGATTGCGGTGGATCTTGCCTCCGTATATGTTCTAGTGATGCGAGAGAACCCATAATGCGTTGGGATCCAAGGCTTTTTGAAGTATTGCCTGGTCTTTGGAGTATGGTTGTTTATGTAGAAAATCCTAATGTAAACATCGATGCTGTGTATGTGCCCTACAAGATTTTAATTAGCGGAGAAAATAATACAGTTTTATATGAAAGAGATGGCGCTACTGTATTGCCTAAAAATAAAACAGTAGGTGTGTTTGAGGGGTCCATAACTTTCGCCAATAATTCTAAGCCCAAACGAGTTTTGTTTGATATAGAAAAAGATAAAATAGTTTGGAAAAAATCATCGGACACTGAAAAGCTGGTATCCATAACCCACAGCCCCCTTTTGCGCTTAGAGAGTACACCAAGAGTAGAAGCTCAAGTGGAAAACAAGTCTATTCAAGATATAAAAAACATAGAACTTGTGGCGGTTATTTTTGATGGTAAAGACAATGCTATAGCGACTTCCAGAACGTTTATAGATAGGTTAAAGAAAGGAGAAAAAGCCCTTATATTTTTTACTTGGCCACAGCCGTTCAAGCTCGGAGAAAGAGCATGCACCAGAAAATCTAATGTAGTCTTGCTTTTGGATAGGTCTGGCTCAATGTCTTCCATCAGCCAAAATCCTCCCGAACCTCTAAATTCTGCCAAATCGGCAGCGGTCTCTTTTGTTGAGAGACTCAAGATTGGAGATGGTGTGGGTGTGATATCTTTTGCCACTGAAGCCTCTAAACCATATGATTCTACAATTACTCAAGATTTTGATTTGGCTAAAAAAGTTATAGCGGCCATAGAGATTACTTCAGGATCCACTCAATATACCAACATATACAGCGCTTTACATGAAGCATGGAATGCTGTAACTTCTGATGATAGAGAAGAGGGTATTTCTAACGTTGCGGTTCTTCTTACAGATGGAGTCGCGACCTTTCCTCGCAATCCGGATGCTAAGTCGGAAGCTGATGATATTGCTTATGCCGAAGCTTTAGCGGAAAAAGAGGCTCTTCTTTTGAAACAAGAAAATATAGAAATATACACCATTGGACTTGGGAGTAATATAAAACAAGACTTTCTGGCTAGAATTGCCTCAAAAGGGGAGAATTTCTTTTTTGCGCCAACAGCTAAAGATCTGGAGTCAATCTACGATAAAATATCGGTTTCTATATGTAAAGAAGTGCCCGCTCGCATAGAGATTACTCACAAAATATTAGATGTTCAATCCGAGTAAAATTTTTAATTCTACAGATTGGCTACTTCTTGGCTCAGCAGTTTTCATCTCCCTCGCTGGCATATTGACGATGAAATCTTTTTTACCAGAAGGTCTCGGTGGAGAAGTAGATCGGTTTTTTTATAGACAAATCGTGTGGCTCATCGTTGCTGTGCTGGTTTTTATTTGTGCCAGTAATATTGATTGGAGATTTATGCGTCGTACTGGGGTGCTAGTGTCTGTCTTTCTTTTTTCTTTATTCATACTTGTTGTTTTACTTGGCGTAGCTCCAATCAAGGGAGCTCGAAGCTGGTTTGATCTGGGGTTGTTCGCTTTTCAGCCGGTTGATTTTATAAAGCTTGTATTAGTGTTTATTTTGGCCAAATATTTCGGTAGGCGACATATAGAAATAGCCAATGTAAGGCATATCTTAGTATCGGGTATGTATAGTATGATTTTATTTTTACTCATCATTCTTCAGCCCGATTTTGGTTCTGCTATCATCATTTTTCTTATATGGTTAGGTATGATTTTGGTATCGGGTGTTTCTAAAAAACATTTGTTTGCTGTCATTGCTGGCGGAACAATTGCTTTTTGTTTTCTTTGGTTTTTTGTCTTTGCCGATTACCAGAAAGCACGTATTACTTCTTTTATAAATCCTCTCGCTGATTTACATGGGGCTGGTTATAATGCTAACCAATCAATGATTGCGGTTGGTTCCGGGCAACTTTTTGGTAAAGGTATAGGTATGGGTAGTCAATCCAAACTAAAATTCTTGCCAGAATATGAGACCGATTTTATATTTGCAGCTTTTGGTGAAGAGTGGGGTTTTATAGGGTTTCTTGTTTTGTTTGGGCTTTATGGAGTATTGTTTTGGCGGATTTTTGAAATTTCAAAAAAAGGATCAAGCAACTTTGAAGCTTTGTTTGGCATGGGTCTTGGTATAATTTTGTTTTCTCATTTTGTGATCCATACCGGTATGAATATTGGTTTATTGCCAGTTACTGGTATCACCATGCCACTTATGAGCTATGGCGGCTCGCACTTACTCGCCGAGTTTTTGGGTTTGGGGATACTCGTCGGAATGAGTAATTATTCTAGAGCCGTACACAAAGATACAATAAAAAATGAGATGGTTGGGATGGTCTAATCATAAACCTCCATTGTTTCTCTAAGCATTTTTTTAAGTGAAAAATTGCTAGTTACCACTTTTTTTATTTTCAAACCCATTTTCTCCCTCTTGTTTTTGTTATCTAACACATACAACAAGGCTTCAGCTATTTCTTTTGGGTTATTTTTGTGAACCAATATACCGCTCTCCATATCTTTTATAATTTCTGGTATACCCCCAACACTGGTTGATATTATGGGAAGCCCAGCCAAACCTGCTTCCAGAATCGCATAAGGTAAGTTTTCGGTTCTGGAAGGGAAGAGGAATATATCGGCTCCGGACAATAACTGTTTGGCATTGTCTACAAAACCCAAAAAGTTGATCATTTTGGATATACCCAATTCTTTAGCCAAATTCTCTAAATTCTCTTTTTCTTCACCACTCCCAGCGATAGAATAGGTTATTTTTTCTTGGATTCCCTTAGGTAGCAGCGCAATGCTCTTCAGCGCTGTATCAAGGCCCTTATTTTTGTGAAGTTCAGCAATAGAAAATAAAACTATTTTATCGGATTCTTTTTTTGGTAACAAATCAAATTTTTCTATCCCATTATGTACAACTGTTATTTTGTTTCTCATAAATGGTAACCAAGCCAAGTCGTCTTTAGTTTTTTGTGATACGGCGATTGTCTGATCGCAAAGGAGTACGGTAATCCAATGGCTTAAATAGAAAAAAACCCGCATAAACATTGGACGGTGCTTTTCGTAGAAGCCCCAGCCGTGGGAGGTGAAAATAGTCTTTAGATTGTAGTTTTTGGATGTTAGTTTGACATATATAGAAGCCACAGCACCGATAGCTCCTATTTTTGAAGAGTTGAGATTGATGATATTTGGCTTTTCTTTTCTAATAATTTCTATAAGATTTTTACAAACCCTAAATTCATCTAAAAATTTAACCTCTCGGATCAAATCCTCAATTTTAATAGTTCTAATATTTGCTTCTTCTAATTTTTCCTTTAATAAGTTCCCCTCACCGTAAGCGACAGCTACTTCAAATTGGTCTTGGGGGAGATGGGTAGCAAGGTCGTATACATACCGCTGGGCACCGCCAAAGTTGCCTTTAGTGATCAAAAAAAGCACTTTTTTTTTGTTGTTTTTAGTCTTAACCATACAGACTAAAATCTTCTCATAAATTGACTATTTATTCAAATAAAGTTATTATTGAAGCTTAAATATGAGTATTTCTAGAAAAAAGGAGACCAGTATACTTTTTGTTATAGATGTCGTATTGCTCTATTTTTCTTTGTGGCTTACTTTGGCCTTGCGCTATTTGGAGTGGCCGGGGTATAAGATTTGGGAAGATCACTTTAAACCGTTTTCCATTATAATCGCCGTTTGGCTCCTGATTTACTTTATATCGGGCCTTTATGAGAAACATACACTCTTAATAAAAAGTCGTCTTCCAAGCACTGTATTTCATGCCCAATTAGCAAATAGCTTTATTGCTGTCCTCTTCTTTTATTTCATTCCTTATTTTGGTATTGCTCCAAAAACCAATTTATTCGTATATCTCATTTTATCTTTCTTCTTCCTTCTTTCGTGGAGAGTATATGGAGATAGATTTTTCAAAATTGAGAAAAGGGAAAGGGGGATACTTATAGGTAGTGGGCAAGAGATGAAAGAACTTCTGGAAGAGGTAAACGGCAATCATCGCTACAATCTTGAGTTTGTGTCTTCCATTGATCTTGATCGGATAGAGGGGGTGGATTTCCAAGAGGAGATATTGCAGAGGATATATGCAGAAGAGATACAGATAATAGTTATTGATCTAAAGAACGAAAAAGTAGAACCTATCTTGCCACATCTTTATAATCTAATTTTTTCTAAAGTTAAGTTTATAGATATGTATAAAATATATGAAGATATTTTTGATTCGGTGCCTCTATCCCTTGTGAGGTATAGTTGGTTTTTGGAGAATATATCTACCGAATCTAGAACGACTTATGATGTTTTGAAGCGCGTTATGGATTTTTTGCTATCTCTAATATTGGGTTTGCCGACTATCATAATATGCCCAATTGTGGCCATTGTAATAAAACTAAATGATGGGGGAAGTGTATTTTTTGAACAAGAGAGAGTGGGCAGAAATAACAGACTCATAAAAGTAAAAAAATTTAGAAGTATGAAGGAAGATGGAAGTCACCAGATTACAAAAGTCGGTAAATGGTTGAGGCGTTCTCGTATAGATGAACTTCCACAGCTGTGGAGTGTGTTTAAGGGAGACTTGTCTATGATTGGACCGAGACCAGAAATACAGGGATTGGTGAAAGAATATGAGAATCAGATTTCTTACTACAACGTGAGGCATCTTATAAAACCCGGACTTTCTGGTTGGGCCCAGCTTTATCATACCGATCCGCCAAAAGTAGTTGCCGATAGCGATAAGACTCGTCGGAAACTCTCCTATGATCTCTATTACATTAAAAATCGCTCGTTTATGTTGGATCTAAAAATTGCCTTGAAGACGGTGAAGGCACTTTTGTCTAGAAGCGGGGTGTGATATCATGCTCTAAAATGCTTACGAAATACAGATTTTGGACAATACTCATTATCGCAGCTTCTTTATGGGCTATTTTTGTGCTGAAAGACTCCTCTTTTAAACTGGGGCTAGATCTTTCGGGGGGGACCCACTTAGTTTATAGAGCCGATACTTTGGATGTTGAATCAAATCAAATAGAGGACGCTATGCAATCTTTGCGCGACACAATAGAGCGCAGAGTAAATCTTTTTGGTGTAGCAGAACCTATTGTCCAAGTGGAAAAAGGGGGAATACTTGGAGATTCTGAAGAGCGAAGACTCATAGTAGAATTACCCGGGATAACTGATATAGAAGAAGCTGTGAAGAAAATAGGTGAGACCCCGATACTGGAGTTCAAGCTTTTGGATAAGAAAACAGAAACTTTCAAGCAGACCAATCTTTCCGGCAGACATTTGGAAAGAGCAGAAATAAGGTTTGATAGTGGTAGTACTTCGGGCAAGCCTATCATAGGACTCAATTTTAATGATGAAGGCGATAAGCTTTTTGCGCAGATAACTCGAGAGAATGTAGGTGAGGTGCTCGGAATATTCCTGGACGGTACTCTCATAGAAGCTCCCTTTATAAGAGAAGAAATTACTGGGGGTGAAGCTGTTATTACCGGCGACTTTACTATAGATGAAGCCAAAAGAGTGGTAAGGGATTTAAATTATGGCGCTCTACCTATGCCCATCAATCTTATAAGTAGCGAAACCATAGGGCCTACTTTGGGTACAGAAGCTCTACAAAGTGGTATAAAGGCTGCCGTTGTCGGTCTTTCCTTGGTTGCTCTGTTTATGATCGTTTGGTATAGATTGCCAGGCTTTTTGGCCACTCTAGCTCTTGCTGTGTACGTTATCATAATGCTTCTTCTTTTTAAATCTGTACCGATTACTCTTACAGTAGCTGGTATTGCTGGGTTTATAATCTCCATAGGTATGGCGATAGATGCCAATGTAATTATTTTTGAGAGGATGCGAGAGGTCGCCTCCTCGGCGACCCGCCGAGGAGGTGGGAAATTAGAAATAGATGGAGGGGTCGTAAAAGAAGCTTTTAGCCACGCATGGACAGCCATAAGGGATGGCCAACTCACCACTCTTTTTGGGGCCATAGTATTGTTTTGGTTCGGTACAAGTAGTGTAGAAGGTTTCGCTCTTGTCTTGGGGCTTGGAACGATCATTTCGGTGTTTAGCTCTATGGTTATCTCTAAAATATTTATGAATGCAGTTTATTCCAAATAATATGTTTGCTGTAAAACACAGAAAGAAATTTTTCATTATCTCTGGCCTCATGTTGCTCTGCGCCTATATTCTCATGCTCACTTGGGGCTTTAATATAGGCACTGATTTTAAGGGTGGCAGTATTGTGGAAGTAAATTATGAAAATGGTTTACCTACAAAAAGTGATCTGGAGAGTGTTTTGGCAGATTTGGATATAGGTAGTATATCCGTTAGAGTTACGGGAGAGAGTGGTTTTATAGTTAGAACCAGAGACCTTTCTTTGGCGGAACAAGAATTACTGAAAGATAAATTAAATATAAGTGGAAGCTATCCTTATACTCTTGTGAGGTCAAACTCTGTTGGACCCTTGATAGGGCAAGAACTTACAGATAAAGCTATACTCGCTATTTTTGCCATCATCGTCATCACTATATTTTTCATAGCTTACACTTTTAGACATGTCTCTAGGCCGGTTTCTTCTTGGCACTATGGCTTGGTATCCATAATAGCTCTGGTGCATGATATAAGCATCCCCGCTGGAGTGGCTGTAGTGCTCGGCAAGTTTTATGGTATGGAAATAGATGCCCTCTTTATAACAGCCCTCCTCTCTCTTTTAGGGTATTCCATCAATGACACCATAATTATATTTGATCGCATCAGAGAGAATCTGAAGCATAACAAAGAAAATAACTTGCATGAATCTTTTGAGGAGACAGTTGGTAAAAGTCTCTCCCAAACCTATGGGCGGTCTATCAATACTTCGCTCACAGTTTTTCTTGTTCTTATCTCTCTCTTTGTTTTTGGTGGAGCTACTATAAAATTCTTCATTCTTACTCTCATCATCGGCACCATCGCTGGCGCCTATTCTTCCATTTTCCTCGCCGCGCCCTTGCTTGTATCAATAAATAATCGAAGGAAATAACTCATCCAATGCTTTCTTGACCTCTCGCCACATCTTTGCTATTCTGTAAAGAGGAGGTGAACATGCAAAATCCGTATCTCCCCAGTCGGGTAAACGGAGGTCGAGCATTTGAAAAATGGATTTTTGGTCAAGACAACTTCTTTGTAAAAGTCTCTGACCACAAATCGGACTTTGAAGAGGTAACCATCGGCTCTGTTTTACAGAAACTTAAAAATAGCAAAAACAGATGTCGATACCCGGATACTCTGGTGAGTAATGTGTTGTACCACCACATCCTGAGATCTCTCAAAGATGTTGGTGTTCAAATAGACTTTGCAATTTTAGTGAGAACGATGGGAACCCTAGCCGATGCTTTCTATCAAAGTGATGCTGTGTTTCTGGTCAAGACTATTCGGGGGCATTATCTGATCGCTACGATAGATGCGGCATTTTTTGGGGGATATCAAGATAAGAAAGCTGTCAAAGCTGATGACCAAAAATATCTTGAAATCCAGGATGAGCTGTATCAAATAAAAAGAAGTAATGCATCAGAAAAAGGCCAACCAAACTGGTTGGAAGAAAGGCCGGGGAATCACTTCATTCTTTCGCCCAAGGATTTGGGTCGTAGGGGGCTGAAGAGGCTCGGGAGACTCATTGCGAGGGCTCTTTTAGAGCAAGAGCGACTAAAAAGCCATAATACAAGGCAATAAAAGACCCAATTTACGAAATTTGTAGATTGGGTCTTGACATTTTATGAAAAATCATTATACTGTCTAGCAGAGTTTCCTCTGCGCCCGCCTCTTCGGCGGATGCATTTATAGGATCAGAACATTCACAAGAAAGGGAGTCCAAAATGGACCTGAAACAGATTTTTGAAACAGAAAGAAAAATGCTTGAGGCTGCCGAGGCGGCCTATGCGGTTCTCGCCAAATTTCTTGGCTGCCGTGGATTGGAATTGGTGATTCAACCCATCGGCATGAAGCCGGTGGAAAAAATCATTTCCACTTCCGCTCCGACTTCCGCGCCGACGCCGGTGCAAAACGCAACGCCTTCCCCCGCTCCTCCGCAGGAGCCTAAGAAGGTCGCAGAGATGCCGGCCCCTTCTCCCAAGTCTTTCTCGGCCCCGCCGAGGATTTTGAAAACTGGGGATGATCTGAACAATCATTTTCACGGATCAAAGGAAGAGGAACTTGTATATAAGATCCGTCAATTGGATTGGCGGATTAAGGGTCAGGTGCAGGAAGTGAGAAAGCTGTTGGTTTCTGTGATCCGTTCTGGATCTATGAATCAGGAACAATATGGCACTGTGCTTCTGGCCCTCCGGAATGCCGTCAAAAACGACACCTATCTCATCGATGGGGTGAACGACTTGCGGAAGTTGTTTTCGTTGGTTCCGCAAGGGCTACTGTCGTCTTATGTGTATGTCACGGGCGGTATGCTCGACATACTCATCAAAAAATTAGCAATGTTGGAGGGTGACATCGATACATCGGTGATGGGGGAAATCCTTGATCTTCTGGACGCCCTGGCCGAACTTCAGGGGAGGGGTTGCGCACCTACCCCGAAGATGAGGTCACGACTTGAAGACCTCATCAGTGTCATCGGCAAATTTCCGAGGACTGAGAAGGTTCTCCAGGAGCTTCGAGGGGTGGTTGGGGCTCCGAAAAAGGTTGAGGCAGAGGAGCCGCCAATGGTCAAAGCCGATGCTTCTCCGGATTTGCCGGAGGAGGAGGGAGGGAACAATCCACCGATTGATGGGGTTTCTGGCATTCCACCAGCCCATATGGTGGACTTCGGTTCACCGTCGGAGACTGTCAACTAATCGTTACTTGAGCTATACCCCTCAAATCCCTCACAGGATCACGAGGCAAACGCTCACAATGCCCAGCACTGCAAAGTGCTGGGCATAATCTTTTACCTACCACAGAAATTTATTTTTGGTATAATTTGAGTATGAGATCAAAGTTTTACTTATATTTCAGTATATGGATCATCTTGCTTTCTTACCTTGGGGTGCCAAATATTTGGAAAGTGCACCTCACTACAGCTTCTGGTATTTTGCTCTTGGCTCATTCGCTTTGGCCGACTATATTGAAGCGTCTGCAGACCAAACCTTTGCGACCCAAAAAATTAAAACCTGAAACAGAAAAACCTCTAGAATCTCCACAAAATACAGGAATATGAATAGTAAGCTTGCTTTGGGTATAATCGTCGCTATCATTTTATTTTTTATTTTTGGGCTAATTTATTTTGCTGGTGGAGAGGTGGTCTACGAAGCCAAAGAACCAGATGCAAAAACAAACGTTATTTTAGAGAAAAAAGTAATTCATCTCTCTACGCCGGATCCTCTCAAAGCTGTGTATATGACCCAGTGTGTGCTAGCCACACCATCTCTTCGCAATAGATTAGTCAATCTAGTAGAAGAGACGGAATTAAACGCAATAGTTATAGATATAAAAGATTACACGGGTACTGTGGTCTTTAATACAGGAGAAAAATCTATAGATGATCTAAGTGCTCTCGGCAAAGGTTGCAGGGCAAAGGATACACAGGATTTTATAACAGAGCTTCATGATAGACAGATTTATACAATAGGTAGGGTGACTGTTTTTCAAGATCCACTTTATACCAAGGTTTACCCAGAGACGGCAGTGAAGCGAGAGAGCGATGGCTCTGTATGGAAAGATAGAAAAGGACTTTCTTTTATAGATGTCGGGGCAAAAACATATTGGGATCATGTGGTCGCTACTGCCAAGGCTGCCTATGATATAGGGTTTGATGAAATAAATTTTGACTATATCCGCTTTCCTTCCGATGGCAACATGAACGATACCTATTTTGAACACACTGGCACTACTACCAAGCCAGAGATGCTCCGGCAGTTTTTTGAATATTTGGATAGCAAGCTGTCTCAAACTGACATAATTACTTCGGCTGATGTGTTTGGTATGGTAACCACTGACGCTAAGGATTTAAGTATTGGACAGGTATTGGAGTACGCACTTATGTATTTTGATTATGTGGCCCCTATGGTTTACCCCTCTCATTATCCGCCGTACTTTAATGGATGGGTGGATCCAAACAAAGTGCCCTACGACATTATAAAATTCAACATGGATGGCGCTATTGCTAGGAGCGATTTTCTTAAGCTTGAAATAGCAAGCTCTAGTCCTCATTCGCCACTGCTTAAAAGGCTCGGCCGCCATCAGCTCCGCCCATGGCTCCAGGATTTTGATTACCCAGTAGACTATACGAGCGATATGGTACGGGCTCAAATCCAAGCAACATACGATAGTGGCCTCACTAGCTGGATGCTCTGGGATCCGAGCAATATTTATACTAAAGAAGCATTATTGTTAGAATTATGAATAAAGAATCAAGAATTAAGGGAGTTCTTTTTTGTGCTTAATTCATAATTCTTAAATCTTAATTCTCTATCAGTAAATGGATAATAAATGTAAGATAAAGTAAAATATAGATCATGGATGGTAAAAACGAAATCACTTATTTCGCTGAAACGGATGCTCGCAATAAGCGAGTAAGGTTTGGTATAAAAGATAAAGACAGGCTTCGCCATATTTACTCTATCGGCAAAACCGGTATGGGCAAAAGCACCATGTTGGAAAATATGGCCATCCAAGATATTCAAAATGGCAAGGGCATGGCTTTTCTTGATCCGCATGGCAAGACAGCCGATCTTCTTTTGGATTATATACCGGAGTCAAGGAAAAAAGACGTAATATATTTTGCCCCGTTTGATACTGATTTCCCCATTTCTTTCAATGCGATGGAAGATGTGGGGCCGGACAGAAGACATCTTGTTGTTTCGGGTCTTATGAGCGCATTTGAGAAGTTTTTTGGAGAAGAGAGTTTTTCAGATAGAATGCAATATATTTTGCAAAATACTATTTTAGCTCTTTTGGAGTATCCAGGTGCCACTATGCTTGGTATCAATAGGATGCTTACGGATAAAGAGTATCGTAATAAGGTAATCGCTAATATTACCGATCCTTCGGTTAAAAATTATTGGGTAAAAGAATACGCTGGTTATACGGAAAGGTTTGCTGCTGAAGCCATTCCGGCCATCCAAAACAAAATTGGTCAATTTACTTCTAATCCGCTAGTTAGAAATATTATCGGTCAGCCGAAATCTTCATTTGATATTAGGGAGGTGATGGATAAGAGCAAAATTCTTATTATCAACTTGTCAAAAGGATTGGTGGGAGAGGGGAATGCCAGCCTACTTGGGTCAATGCTTGTGACAAAAATATATCTGGCTGCTATGTCGCGAGCCGATGTCTCTCCCCAAGAGATGGCAAAGTTGCCCAACTTTTACCTATATGTAGACGAGTTTCAGTCTTTTGCTAATAAAAGTTTTGCTGACATCCTCTCGGAGGCTCGCAAATATCACTTGAGTCTCAACATTACTCACCAATACATAGAACAAATGGCTGAAGAAGTGCGGGCGGCGGTGTTTGGAAACGTAGGTACCATGATATCTTTTCGGGTTGGCTCATATGATGCCGAAATTTTTGAAAAAGAATTTGCTCCGGTTTTCACAATGGAAGACATTGTAAATCTAGGTTTTGTCCAAATATATCTCAAATTGATGATTGATGGAGTGGCGAGCCAGCCGTTTTCGGCTACCACTCTGCCTCCGATTGCAAAACCAGAGGTGTCTTTTCGAGAAAAAGTTTTAGAGATGTCTCGTAAAAATTATACAAAACCAAAGGAAGAGGTGGAGAAAGCAATAAAGGAGTGGCATCTGCCAGAGCAGAAAATAGAATTAAGAATAAAGAATAATGAATTAAGCAAAGAAAAAAAAGAATTTAAAATAGAACACAGAGTAATTGATAGACCGAAAATAGAAACTAGAGCAGAAAAATCAAGACAAGAAATAAGACCAGAAAGAAAAGAAGAGAAAAATAATATTTTGGCGAAGGCTTTGGCGGAAGTGGTGAAGGGAAAGTCAGAATTAAGAATTAGCCCGCCTATCGGACGGGCAGGGAACTATGAATTAAGGAAAAAAGAAGAAAGCGTTGATTCAAATAATAATACTAAACCGATCAGGCATGTATCACTGGAGGAGTTGAAGCATGGGGAAAGGAATCAAAATAAAGGACCATCTCCAGATAAACAGAATGCTTTGCGCGAAGCTTTGGAGCGAGCAAAAAATAGAGTTGTAACAAAAAGCTCGGTAAATGAGTCAATAAAAGAGGAAGTAGGGAAGAAGACAGAGCCCAAGTCTCCAAAAGAAGTACCCGAAGACGTCTTAAGAAAGATCTTGAAAGGTGAGTAAAATACTGGTAAAATAAGCTTTAATGTCAAAAAAAGTACTCATTTTTAGTATGGCATATTACCCCAAGTTTGTGGGTGGTGGGGAAGTGGCTATAAAGGAGATTACTGATCGTCTGGGTAAAGATGATTATGAATTTCACCTTATAAGTTTACGGTTTGATAAAAACATTCCTAAAGAAGAAAAAATAGGCAATGTCTTTGTTTACAGAATAGGATTTGCGGGAACAATGAAAGAAAGTGCTGATTCGGTGCGTTTTCCTTTGCATTACAACAAGTATCTCTACCCGTTTTTGGCTGTATGGAAAGCTCTACAGCTATCCCACCAGCATAACTTCAAATTTACTCTTTCTTTAATGGCGAATTATTCGGGGTTTGGTGCACTGTTCTTTAAATTCCTTAGACCAGAAATACCTTTTCTCCTAAATCTTCAAGAAGGGGATCCTTTTGAACACTACAAAAAAAGAGTTGGCGTGCTCTTGCCTCTATTCAAAATGATATTTAAAAGAGCAGATAAGGTAGTTGTTCTCTCAAAATATTTAGCAAAATGGGCAAATGATATGGGGTTTAAAGGCGAGCCTATGGTTGTGCCAAATGGGGTAGATATAAAACAGTTTGAATTAAGGGATATGAATTATGAATTAAACAAAAGAAAAGAAATAAGAACTCGGCTTGGTTTGAAAGATAGTAATGTGGCACTTATAACCACTTCAAGATTGGTAATAAAGAATGGGGTGGGAGATGTGATAGAAGCTCTGTCAAAATTATCAGACGATTTGAAAAATCGTGTGAAATTTGTTATTTTGGGCGAAGGATATCTTTTGGAAAAGTTAGAATTAAAAATTAAAAATTTAAAATTAGAAGACAGGGTGATTTTTAGAGGGTTTGTACCACACAGCGATATGCCTCAATACTTGAAGGCTTGTGATGTTTTTATAAGGCCCGCTCTTTCGGAAGGGTTTGGCAATTCTTTTATAGAAGCTATGGCCTGTCGTTTGCCGGTTATCGCTACTCCGGTTGGGGGTATTTTAGATTTTCTCATAGATCCCACGAAGCTCGACCATGAGGAGAGACAAAGTGGGGTAGAGATACAGACCGGTTATTTTTGTGAACCCAATAATCCAGAATCTATAGCGGAAACAATAAAAAAAGTAATAAACGATCCGAACAAAAACACAGTTGTAGAAAATGCTTACAAAATGGTAAAAGAAAAATATGATTGGGATATGGTCGCCTCGCAAATGAGAGAAGTATTTGATAGTATCTAGGATATGAAAACAATTTTAGTGACGGGGTGTGCTGGTTTTATAGGGAGCAATTTTACTAAGCAATTTAAGGCTATTTTTCCACAAACTAGCATAGTAGGGATCGATGATCTTTCAACTGGTAGGAAATCAGAGATCGACTCTGGGGTTTTGTTTTATAAGGGTTCGATTACGAATGAGAAATTTTTGGATAAAATATTTCAAAAACATCGTCCTGAGTATGTGTTTAGTTTTGCGGCCTTACCAAGAGTTTCTTTTTCAGTTCAAAAACCAGTTGAAACCAGTCTCGTCAATATAGTAGGTATTGTAAATTTGCTCAATATAGCTAAAAAATATGGTGTGAAGAGATTTATCCACTCATCTTCGTCTTCTGTTTATGGTGGAGCTAAGATTTTACCAACCAAAGAATCAGAAAACTTTCCAGATCCAAAATCTCCGTATGCAGCTCAAAAATATTCAAACGAATCATTTTGTAAAATTTTTAGTGAACTCTTTGGGATGGATACCGTTTGCCTGCGTTATTTCAATGTTTATGGTCCCGGCCAATATGGCGATTCTCCTTACTCAACAGTGATCTCAGCTTGGCTTGAATCGATTTATTTCCCAAAAAACAAAAAAGCTTTTATTGAAGGAGGTGGCAAGCAGTCTAGAGATTTTTGTTATGTTGACAATGTAGTCTCTGCTAATATCTTGGCGATGGAATGCAAGAAGGATTTGAAAGGCGAGGTATTTAATATTGCTCACGGAGAGCGAACGGTAGTCAATGATATAAAGAATATGATTGAAAAACATACCGGCAAAAAAATAGACCTTGAAAAGAGACCAAAAAGAAAAGGGGATGTTTTGCATACTCACGCCGATATAAGTAAGGCTGAGAAGATCCTAAAATACAAGCCAGCTATCAAATTTGAAGCAGGTCTCCAAAAGACAGTTGAATGGTTTGAATCTAGGAAAAAATAAAATGAAGATTTTGATTGCAACAGGGATATATCCCCCCAAGATTGGCGGTCCAGCGCAGTATGCAAAAAATTTAAAAGAATCCTTTGAAAAGATGGGGCATAAGGTCTCTATAAGGACTTATGGTATAGAAGATTTTCTACCTACAGGAATACGTCATCTTTTTTTCTTTTTTAAGATTATACCAAGTATCATTAATTCAGATATTATTTTCACTTTAGATACTTTTAGTGTTGGTTTGCCTTCTGCGCTAGCTTGTAAAGTTTTGAATAAGAAATGTATTATAAGAACCGGTGGCGATTTTTTGTGGGAACAATATGTGGAAAGAACAAAGAAAAAAGTTTTGTTAAGGAAGTTTTATAAGACTGAACAATCAAACTTTTCTTTTAAGGAGCAAATTATATTTAAACTGACTAAGTGGACTCTTCAAAATGTAAATCATACGATATTTTCTACTGATTGGCAGAGGCAGATTTTTATTGATGCATATCAAACAGATAAAAATAAAGCCTCGATTGTGGAAAATTTTTATGGGGGAAAAGAAGCTGATTTAGAGCCGATTTCAAAAGAGTTTATTGGCTCTACTAGAAAGTTGATTTGGAAGAATTTGGATATGCTTGAAACCGTCTTTGAAGAAGTTAAGAAGGTAACATCAGAAACGTCTTTATTTTTAAATAATTTGTCGTTTATAGATTTGATAGCAAGACTTAAAAATTCTTATGCCGTGATACTAGTTTCTCTAGGTGATATTAGCCCAAATATGATTCTCGATGCAATTCGTTTCAACCGGCCGTTTATTTGTACCAAAGAAGTGGGGATTTACGATAGAATAAAGGATGCTGGGATTTTTGTGGATCCTTTGAATAAAAAAGAGATCGAAGAAGCGGTATCCTGTTTACTTACTCAAGAAGGATATAAAGAAGCCAAAGAAAGAGTTAAAAGTTTTAATTTTGTTCATACATGGGATCAAATTGCTAAAGAATTTTTGTCAATTTATTTTAATTTAAAATAATGAAAGTTTTATCTATAGGCACTGATCGGAAAATATTTGAGGAAGGCTCGGCGGTTAGAGAGCGGGCTATTAAGTATGGCAAGCTTTTTGACGAGCTTCATATGGTTGTGTTTTCGACTAGAATTATGAATTATGAATCAAGAATTAAGATTTCAGAAAATGTTTTTGTTTACCCAACTAATTCACGTAACAAATTACTTTATATTTCTGATGCTTTTAAAATTTCCAAACCCATAATTCATAATTCAGATCCCATAATTCAAGATCTGGTAATCTCTGCTCAAGACCCGTTTGAAACCGGTATAGTCGGACTTTTGTTAAAATTAAGATACGGGTTATCGCTCCAGATTCAACTCCATACTGATTTTGCCAATAAGTACTTTATCATTCATTCTTTTCTAAATTTCTTAAGATTTCCACTTGGACTGTTTGTTTTGAGTTTTGCTGATTCGGTACGGGTTGTATCAAATAGGATAAAAAGATCAATAAACTCTCTATCCCATAATATTGTGGTGTTACCGATATATACACATATAAATGAATTAAGAATTAAGAATTATGAATTAAGTAAAAATTCAGAAATTATCAAATTTCTGACAGTGGCGAGATTAGAAAAAGAAAAAGATCTAGAAACAGCCATAAAAGCTTTTGCTCTTGCGGATTTGGATGTCGAAGATCCTGAGCGAAGTCGAAGGACTGTTTTTACTATTGTTGGTGATGGAAGTGAGAGAGAAAGCTTAGAGCTTTTAGCTAAGAGCTTAGAGATAGAACATAAAGTAAAATTTGTTGGTTGGCAAAGTGATTTGACCGAGTTTTATCAAAATGCCGATATATACATTTCTACTTCTCTATATGAAGGTTATGGAATGTCAGTAGTTGAGGCCGCTTCTTATGGTTTACCCCTTGTATTATCAGATGCGGGGGTGGCAGGAGATTTTTTCAAAGATAAAGAAGAAGCTTTAATCTGTAAACAAAAGGATGTAAATGGCTTTGCTCAAGCGATGTCCTTACTTCTGCCCGATTTGGTTTTGAGAAAAAATATGGGCCAGAAAGCAAAAGAAGCAGTAAGTAAATATAAAATAAGTTATTCAGAATATTTAGAAAAATATAAAAATTTGATGAAACAAGCCCAAGATTTCCACAATTTAAATTATGGATTGTTTAAAAAAAATATCTTATTGCGTTATTTAGTAGCTGGTATTATTGCTGCTTCTACTAACATCGGTTTACTTTATATATTTACTGATATTTTTAAAATTTGGTATCTTTATTCTTCTCTCCTCTCTTTTGTCATAGCAGTGGTCTTGAGCTTTATACTTCAAAAATTTTGGACATTTAATGATCGCGAGACAGAAAAAGTCCATCATCAATTTGGTCGATTTTTAGGAGTGGCCATCCTTGGTATTGGTATAAATACTGTTTGTATGTATATTTTAGTTGATATTTTGAGCATTTGGTATATATTTGCCCAAATCATCACTGGCGCTATTATCGCGATATTCAATTTTTTAATGTATAAATTCTTTATTTTTAGGCAAAAATGAGATTACTTATATTGACCCAAAAAATAGACAAAGATGATCCGATTCTGGGCTTTTTTCATACCTGGGTTTTCAGATTGTCAGAAAAATTTGAAAGTGTCGTGGTCGTTTGTTTAAGTAAAGGAGATTTTGATTTACCACAAAATGTTCAAGTTTTTTCTCTTGGTAAGGAAAAAGGTAAAAATCGTTTTTATTATATCTTTCAATTTTTCAATCTTTGCTTCTTTCAATCTCTGAAGTATGATGCAGTCTTCGTTCATATGAACCAAGAATATGTTTTGTTGGGTGGATTGTTTTGGAAAATGTTGAGAAAACCAGTTTATTTGTGGCGTAATCATCCCCAAGGTAGTATTTTGACTAGATTAGCTGTTTTGTTATCGAACAAAGTATTTTGTACTTCTGATAAGTCTTTTACCAAAAGATTTTCTAAAACAATTTTAATGCCTGTGGGGATAGATACGTATCAATTCAAAGATTTAAAAAAGGAAAGAAGTAAAAATTCAATTTTGTTTTTGAGTAGGATCTCTCTGGTAAAAAGACCCGAATCGTTGATAGAAGCATTAAAAATTTTAAAAGATAAAGATATAAATTTTATTTGTAATTTTTATGGTGAAGCGCTACCAAAAGATCAAAATTATTTTGAAAATTTAAAAAATAAAATAAAAGAGTATGGTTTGGAAAATAATGTGAAATTTAAGGTTGCGGTGCCGAACGATCAGACCCCCAAAATATATAGTGAACATAATATTTTTATAAACCTTACGCCATCGGGAAGTATGGACAAGACTATTTTAGAATCAGTAGCTTGTGGTTGTATACCGATCGTTGCCAACGATTATTTTAGAGATATTTTTGAACCAGAAATGTTGGTCGGAGAAGATATATACGACATATCGAATAAAATAGAGTTTTGTCTCAACCTTTTAGAAGAAAGGAAAGATGAGATCAGACAAAGATTGATTAAGTATGTGTCAGAAAATCATAGTTTAAAAATATTAATTGAAAAATTATATGCAGAGATACTTCGCTAAATACTACCATTCATATTTGGATTCTTTGGTTGATTTTTTAATTCCACGAGGGAAAAGAGTTTTGAGATTGGGTATAAAAATTGAAATGGAAAAATCGGTTAAATATGATTATGTCGTTCTTAGAGATGTGCTCGGGTATGTGTATGATGTTCAAAATTATTTTAAAGAAATTAAAGATTTATTGACAGAAGATGGCAGAATAATAATCACTCAGTATAGTGCTTTTTGGGAACCAGTTTTGCGTCTAGCTTCTTTTTTGGGGTTACGCAAAACTTTGAAAATAGAACAGAATTGGCTCTCTATGCATGATCTCCAAAATTTCGCTCATTTAGCTGATTTAGATATGGTGAAAAGTGGGACTAAGATGATAATGCCTTTATATATACCCCTCTTTTCTTCTTTTTTAAATAAAATTGTGGTCAATTTTTTTCCTTTTTCTAGATTAGGGCTTTTCCATTACATCGTTCTCAAGAAGAATCGCAACTCTCTACACTTGCAAGCTACGATAAAAGCCCCATCTATTTCAATTGTCGTTCCGGCTCGCAATGAAGCCGGGACGATAGAAAAAATAGCAAGAGACTTACCCAAATTGGGCAATTTTACAGAAATCATTTTTATAGAAGGCAATTCTACTGATAATACATATGATGAGATTGTGAGAGTGGCAAATAAATATAAAGATAGTAAAAAAATAAAATATGGTAAGCAAAAAGGTAAAGGAAAAGGTGATGCCGTAAGGCTTGGATTTGAGATGGCTGAAGGAGATATTTTGACTATATTTGATGCTGATATGACGGTGCCAGCAGAAGAGATGGGTAAGTTTTATGATGCCATCGTCGAAGGGAAGGGGGATTTTATAAATGGTTCTAGATTGGTTTACCCGCTAGAAAAAGACTCAATGCGTGTTTTAAATTTTATTGCCAATAAATTTTTTAGTTTGGCTTTTAGTTATTTGCTTGGCCAAAGACTCAAGGATACTTTGTGTGGGACCAAAGTTTTGTGGAAAAAAGATTATGAAAGTATAAAAAATAATCGAGCATTTTTTGGTGACTTTGACCCATTTGGTGACTTTGATTTGCTTTTCGGCGCTGCCAAGCTCAATCTCAAAATTATAGATTTGCCGATACATTACAAAGAACGAGCTTATGGAGTTACCAATATTAGCCGGTTCCGCCACGGCTGGCTGCTCTTAAAGATGGTGGTTTTTGCTGCGAGGAAAATAAAGTTTATATAATGCCAGAAATTAATATAGAACAACATAATATAGAGATTCAGAAAAATTTGGAATCGTGGCAGAAGAAGCCGTTGTTGCGCGAGATTTACAGAGGGTTTTATAACTTGATTTTGGGGTGGGTGAGAAAAGATTTAAAAGGAGAGACGGTAGAATTGGGGTCGGGGATTGGGAACTTCAAAAGTGTTTATCCAGAGTGTATTGCAACCGACATTTTCCCAAATCCTTGGATTGACCAAGTTGAAAGTGCTTACAAACTTTCTTTTTCTGATAATTCCGTTTCTAACTTAGTGATGTTTGATGTTTTTCATCATCTAGCATATCCGGGCTCTGCTTTATTGGAAGCCAAGAGGGTTTTGATCAGAGAGGGAAGAGTTATAATTTTTGAACCTTACATTTCACTTTTTGGTCTTCTGGTTTACGGTTTTTTACATCATGAGCCCGTTGGTTTATTTCAAAAAATAAATTGGCTTTGTCCAAATGGCGAAAACCCCGATGCCAAATATTATGCTGCACAAGGTAATGCTACGAGAATATTTGGAGGAAGCTTAAAGCTTAGAGCTAAAAGGTTAAAGGATTGGAAAATAATAGAAATCAAAAAAATATCGGCGATTTCTTATGTTTTGTCGGGCGGATTTAGTAAACCTAGTTTTTATTCCCTTAAATTTTTGCCATTTATTAAGAAAATAGAGAAAATATTAGACTTACTGCCACACCTCTTTGCCACTAGAATTCTAGTTGTTTTAGAGAAGAAATAGGTTATATTAAAGGAGATGTTAAATAAAATAGAGACAGAATTTGGGAGTTTCTCCAAATGGTTTAAAGTGACTTTTTATGTACTATTTGTTATTTATTTGATTGCTTGGCTATCTACAATCTATTTATCCAATGTCCAAAAGGAGAGAAATTTGGAACCCATATTACCTATAATGGCTGAAGATAGCGAGGAATATAGAGATTTGATTGAATCTATGATTAATAATCATAGCTTTGTTTATGATGGACACATAAATACCCTAAGGGCACCGGGCTATATGTTTTTTGCTGCGGTTATCAAAACTATAGGCAGGTCCTATTTTGCTGTTACTTTGGTCCAAATAATTCTTGTATTTTATTCTGCCGTTATTATTCGTAGGATAGGCTTATTTTTTGCTGATAAGAAGGTTGGGGAAATAGCCGCTTCTATGCTTCTTTTGAATCCGATCACTCT
>JBBTQZ010000031.1:0-15065 GCA_038065435.1 Patescibacteria group bacterium
CAGAGTCTCACCCTTCACTTTTTTATGTTTGTGTTTCTTTTCTGTTGTTTTGCTTATTTTCTCTCGCCATTCTTCTTGCATTTTGCCTACCCTCTCCCCCATTCTAGATATTTTGTTTCTGTTCTGCTCGGATAGTTTCTGGAATTCTGTGTCTTTCGCCAAAATTTCTTCGCTTACTTGAAGTGCTGTATGGTTGAGACCGAGAAGAGACAAGCCATCCAGTGAGCGCACGCGCGAAAGAGCCACATAACCCATACCCTTCTCAAAAGAATCACGCAGGTCTATCAGGGCGGCATCAAGCGACATGCCTTGGCTTTTGTGTACGGTGATGGCCCAAGCAAGGCGCAGAGGATATTGGCTTATAGTAGCGAGGAGGCGACCGTCTTCTTCTATGCTCCAATTCATCCGCTCTACGTTTATGCGTTTACCCCCTACAGTCTTCACTATAATTTTCTCATGTCCACAATCCTCTACTATGCCGAGAGTGCCATTGACGTAACCTTCTTCAAAATTGTTTTTGACGAACATCACCTTTGCTTGTTTTTTGAGGCCTAGTATTTCTGGAGCGAGACAACTCTTTTTCAATGCTTCTATAAGCTTGCGATTACCCCTCGCTTCCATATGATATTCATGAGTTCTGCCGGAAAGCTCTGAGAGCTCTTTTGCATTTTCTCTGTCTACATCTCTGTTGTGCGAATAAAGTTTGGTAGGCTCACCGAAGCCTTCTATGGTTTTGTTGAAACGACTCTCAAGTGTCTTCAGGGTATTTTCGTCTGCACTGTTTGAGCGTATGGCGTTCAAAATCTTGAGGTAGGCCGCATCTTTTTGGCGATATTGTTCGTGCAGATAACAGACCTTTATATCCATATCTTGCCAGACTTTGGAATGATATCCGAAAAATGATTGTTTACCAGACTCTTTTTGTACTGGCGGGAGCTGAAAGAAATCGCCACAAAAAACTATCTGCATACCACCGAATGGAGTGTCCACTTCCTTCACCTCTCTCACTACTCTGTCTACCATATCTAGCTGAAAATGATGCAACATAGACACTTCGTCTATGATCAAAATATCAGTCTCCTTTATATTGCGCCGTATGTGCGATTTGTCGGCTATTTCTTGTACCTCACTTTTGTTTAAAGAATCGTTGATACCTATGCCACTCCAAGAATGCAGAGTGGTACCCCCCATGTGAGTGGCAGCTATGCCAGTAGAAGCCGATAAGCCCATGCTTGCGCCCAAACCTTTCAGATAATCTATATATTGACGCAGGACATAGGTTTTACCGCTACCAGCAGCTCCAGTCAGAAAAACATTCCTGCCTGTTTTTAGGATTTCCAGTGCTTCACTTTGGGTCATGTTCAGAATATTATAATTTAGCGAGAGGCAATTCAATAGTGAAGGTAGCGCCTTTACCTTTGCCGAGAGAGTGTATCTTTATACTACCGTCATGGGCTTCCACCATCTTTTTTGCAATGTAGAGCCCGAGGCCAGTACCAGAAGTGTTTTGTCTGTAAGCGTCGCTGGCACGAGAGAACTTACCAAAAAGTTTACCGATTTCGCTCGGGTCTATGCCTATGCCGGTGTCTGTGATTTTCACGTGCACTACTAGATCTTCTCGCAAAACTTGCACCTCTATACCCCCTTGTTTGGTGTATTTGATACCGTTGTCTATAAGATCGTGCAAGACTTGTTTGAGCTTGTTTTTATCACCATTTACTAATATAGATTGATTGCCTAAAGTAGAGAGAGTAAGTTTGAGGCCCGCCTTCTCGGCATTTGGTAGAAGCTCTTCTACCGCTTCTTTTGTGAGAGCTTTTATATCCAGATTTTCTTTGTTGTAGACCATCCTACCCTGCTCTATGCGCGATATATTCAAGAAATCTTCCACAATATCTATAAGATGCTGGCAGGAAGCGAAAATAGTTTTTACAGATTGGCGAGCTTTGATGGGCAATTCTCCATAATCGCCATCCAAAAGCATGGATGAGTAACCTTTTATAGCTGTAAGCGGACTCCTGATCTGGTGTGTAGCTAAGGAAAGAAACTCTGACTTCAATTTGTCCAACTCCCGCAACTTCTCATTGGCTATTTTTATTTGCGTGTTCAGATATTCCAGTGATTTGGCATATTTTTTCCATGTAAAGATGATTACTATTTCTAGAATAGCAATAATAAAAGAAAGAAGTATTATGAAAATGAGAAATGGTTGTAGGGTTTGCCTAGTAATCGAGAAGAAATCATCAGCTTTTATGTCTGTAGCAAGTACTGCAACAGTGTTTCCTTGAGAATCTTTTATAGGCGCATAGCCAGTTAGTACGGTACCGTAAGCGTCGGTATAAAGCTCGCTACTTGTCAAAGGACCCTTATATGCCTCAAATGCTTCAGGTATATCAACTGCTTCTGGATATTCTTGACCAGGCCACTGCAACTTATCTGGACCATCTGGCTCTACTACTCCATCGCGATTTACGTCCACCATTCTTAGAGGATCCCCACTTTCATTTGCGTAAGGGTCTATAGAATCCGCATCCGCTACAAATTCCATTACTTCTGGATTGGTATCTATTTTGCGGAAAATATACATAAAGACTATGTTCTCGTTGCTATACTTGACTTGATGAAGTCTGTTCACCACTCTTGCCCATTCAGGTTTCTGCCAGTCTGATTCCACTCTAAGCTGTTTTAAATCTTCTGCATCTATATTTGCCGCAGCTGTTATTGAGATAGTTAGAATACGTTCTCGCAAATTATGCGTAAGAAGATTAACTGTATGAGTGTACAGTATTCTTGACGATAGTATAAAAATAAGTATAGAAATTGCTAAAACCAAAAAACCACTCCATGCTGGATTTTTTATTTTAGTGATTATTTTTTCATATTTTCCTGTTTCCATTTTAGGCTTACTTTATTTTCAATAACTTACTAATCAATTTCAAGTCTACTTCCCAAAGGAATTGCCAGAGTTTTGGACCAAAATTTTTGGCAAATAACAACTGATAAACATCTCGAAAAAAATTGAATTGACTTTCTTTATTTTTGTTATCGCTCGTATCTGGATGCTTAGCTATATTATACAGTGAAGCTTTAAACTGTTCCATTTTTGTAGTTGATCTTTTATTCAACAACTGACTCAATAAATGCAGCCATCGGATATTTTCTGACTTCAATTGAGCTATATAATTATCGTTTCGTTCTTTTAGAGGTCTATAAAATTTTTTCTCTTCCAGTTCTATAAAACGATTTTTTCCTTTTTCTAGCATATCCAAGTCTACATATATTAGATCATGAATTTTGTGTGTGGATATTTCATGAGAAATATTTTTGCGTTGTAATTTTAATAATTTTTCTACATCTTTTATTTTTAATTTTAAATTTTTTATGTTCGGATTTTTGAATAATCCAGACTTCATTTTTTTTATAATTGGTTTTGCGACGAATTTGAAAATATCTCGTTGTGGCAAAGTGGGCATTGCTTTGATTTTCCCGTTAATACTGATACTAGAGGCGCCATAACCATAACCTCCGTATTCGTGTACTCCTCTCTCTACTCCAGGTGCATGAAGATGTGTGTTGTGCAATATAGTAGATTGAGTATGCATGATCTTTTTCCCTAAAGGTTTATTGATAAGACTGTTTATGTATTTACTTTTTCCATAGATACTTATATACATAGCATTTTTTATATAATGAACATTGTCAAAATATTTTTTGAGTTCGTTGTCGCTCGTATATTTTTGTACGAATACAATTGGAGCAAATATTTCAGAATAATTACCATCTTTGGACAATGGTTTGCATACAATAGTTGGTTCTACAATAGCCTTTTTTGCTTTTATGGTTCCGGGGGTTGTCTGGTCTATCCACTCTCTGTTTTCTATCAAAAAACTTTGTATTCTGACCAAGTCTTCTGGATCACTGATTGGCCCAACTCTACAAGACCTATCATGATAGTTGCCTACTTTTAGATTTTTCATTTTTTCTCGAAGAGTATCTAGAAAACCATTAAAAATATCTTTATGGACCAGTATTGCATTTGGGGCCGCACAATCTTGCCCTTGGTTATAAAATTGGAGTTGCATTACAGCTTCCACTGCGTCCCCTATATTGGCGTCGCTCGATATTACCACTGGGTTGTGCCCCGAACCATTTGATATAAATAAAGTTTGTTTATCAAAAATTGAACGAAGTTGATCTGCATGTGTTGGTGTGCCTGTAAATATGACAACATCTGTTACTGGCTTGGTTTTTTCATTTTTTTTATCTATGTAAAGAGCTGATCTTGCTCTCAAAAATTCCAACCTTGTTTTATGAGAGACGAATATATTTGGAAATAGATTTTTGATGTTTATAATCTTTATCAATTTACTAAAGAAATGTCTCATACTATGTGGTATGCGAAAATGCACTTCATTTGACATCAATGATGGTATTACAACAAAACATGCAAAAGCGTATAAAGGCTGGTTTCTTGGTAAAAAGGAAGTAACTGCCCCCACTCGTAATTGAAAATAAGCTTTGTTTTCTCTTATATTATAAAGCAGATCTAGAGTTCTTTGTATTTCGTCTCTCGCCACTTCGTAGCTTTCGTAAGTCAGTAGAATATTAACAATCTTTTCTAGATTTGATTCTATGTAGTTACCCAATTTTTTCGCTAAGAGTTCTACATTTTTAAAATCTAGTGTTGTATAAGGATGGAAACTTTTTATAGCAGAACCTTTTTGTTCGGTTATTTGTTTTTTTGACATTATTGGAGTTATTGCTTGCTGAATTGCATCAAGATTATACCAAAAACCGCAAAAGCCATACCAATGTATTGATATAAAGAAACACTGCCCCACTCTTTAAATACGAAAAGGCCGACGATGATCGTACTTACAGTAAGCAAGGAATCTATGGTTCCAGAAGTCAGAGCCAAACCCAATTTTGTAGTAACTAATCCGAAAGTTATAAATACAAGTGGAGATATCAAAATAAGAGCAAGAAACCATGGAGAGGTAAATTTGTCTTCTTTACTAGCCCAAACAGCACTAAGAGAATTGGCTGATAGTGCGATTAATACCGCTATAATAATATAAAACCATATTTGAAACTTGTTCATTTTGTCGTTTAGTTTTCAAGTAGAATTATACCAATAATCTAGTTTTGTTCAATAACGACAAATTATGAATCCACATTTTTTATTGACAAAGTTCTCTATATGTGCATAATTGATACTTGCTCTTTAGATTGATTTTGGATTGAATTTTGAGATCAAGTTTGGTCTCCGAGCGCTTGACTGGGATGGGCGCGCTCGGTTCGAACCCCTTGGGTTGTAGGCTCCTCGTTTTCACCTCCTTGACGAGAAAGCCTCCCCAAGGGGTTTTTTCTTTTTGGGGGAGGGTGACCCTCCCCCAACTTCCCCAAGTTAGAAACAAGAAAGGGTGGCGCCTATGATGGCAAAATTGAGAAGATGATAGGCATTGTTGAAGAGCCAAAGAGACCAGCTCCTCCCTTCCCAAAGCACACTACCTAAAGTAATGGGTACTACGAACCCGAACCAGCTCCAAAAGCCCGCCAGTACTCCGATGGTAAGCCCGCTCTCTCCGCTAAAGCCCTCTGCAAGCACTATGATATGCCAAAGCATGGAGCTTATAAGCAGACAGCCAACGAAAGTAAGCACATAGCTCTTGGCCATGCTCTGCTTCCTCCCCTCCTCCACTTGCTCTGGTGTAAAGCCAGAAAGCCTCACCCAAGTTTTAGAAAAAAGCGGCCCGTACCACATAGCCCCAAACACGAAACTCACCACCGCCCCCACCCCCACCGCCAAATAATTTACATCAATCTCCATATTTTTCGATTAGTTTGTAATGTTTTTAATAAATATTTTCTTGATAATTAGAGCTATTATCAAACCTAAGAGAAATGATTTTATTGACAATAACCAAGTATATTTTAATGCTCCTATATATAAATCAATAATAAATATTGGAAAACTAGAAAAAATTATCCATTTCACGTTATTATTATCACGATTCAAAAGAATAAAAATTAATGGTATTAAAAACAAATATATAATTGGGAAACTGTTAGTAAAATGTATAATTTCAGATGGAATAATCCAATCCGTACCGTAAGGGAATAAGTTTTTACTAATAAAATCTCCAGCTATAACTGATAATATTGAGCTCAATATTACTATTCCGAGCAATAATAGTGCATTTCTTTTCATATTAATTGTTTATTAACCATTCTAAATCTTTTTTTAGTAAATTATAAGCTGAAGTGTTTATATCCCCATCTGCTAATAATTTGGGTAGTTCGTTATATAGCATTCTGGCTAATTTTTTATCAACAACTTTGGTATTGTTTCTTGTGTCTAATCTAACTATAGACTCTGCCCACTTAACTAATTTATCTTTTACTTTTTCATAAGTGGGGGAGGTGGGGGAGGGGCACCCTTCCCCACTTTCCCAGCTATTTTGGATATTGATATAAAATGAAATAAGGCAACTTATCTATTCCAATATAATTAAACATTTTGTAATTCGCACGGCGGGCTTTTGGAGATAATTGATGCATTTTTAAATTTTTCTTTGGTATGAAAGGATAAAAGCGAATTTCTTGGTATTGTTTTTCTTCAACTTTCCAAATAAAATTTGTGATAATTGGTGGTGTGATAAAACCAGATTTGAGTACTTTTTCCATGATATCCCATCCAGCCCCAAAAATTTCTTTTTTAGGTTTTGAATGATTAGTTTTTATTTGCGCACGAAAATTACAACCGATGCATTGCGTATCATACAACGGATAATTTTTTGGCAATAACATTAATTTCTTATTACAATTTGGACATGGTACTTTATTAACCACATCTAACTCCCCATTATCCCCGCTATCCTTACTTTTTGACATAATCCTATTGATTTTTCATTAATTCAACAACTAAAAATGCTCTATAATTTGCGACAATGGCTTGTAATGGATCCTCATCAATACCACTATTTCTATCGTACGGAAAAGTAAAAGTGGCGTAACTAGTAACGGTATAGAATAACGGTTTACCGTCTAATTTTTTAGCATTATTCAATATGTCTATAAATGATGGACCAGTTAATGTTTCAATTTGAGTATCCAGTTGATCCATTTCTGCAATTTTTATCTTAATGTCTTGAACATATTTTGCTTTGTCCGCTATAGTTTTTTCATAAGCCTCCTTTTCAGCTTGTTCCTGTAAAATTGCAGAGTTTAATTCGTCTTCTTTTTTCTCTATAAGATACCTTCTATTTTCAACGTCATATTCACTCTTTAGTTTGTTGAATTTTGATAAGTAGATGTCTTCAATTGCTGGGCGTTGATTTTGGCTCTTTAGACTGATTAGATAACCTAAATCAGCATTAATCGATTTTATTAGAGTATTTAAATATACAGAATAAATTTTTTCTGATGATAGGGGAGAAATTTTATCTATTTGGCTTATTTCTTTAGTGGTAATAGATTGGAAGTTGGTATATTTTTGTAAGAGATCAGTATATAAAGTATCTCTATTTATGATTGCTGGTTTTGTTTGTGGTACGGTATTGGTAGTAGCGGATGGGATAGTGTTTTGTTTAGTTGTTTGGGTTGTCGGAGTCACCTTCTTAGTACGTTCTGTTTTTTGATTTTTCAACTCCTCAATTTCTGCTCGTAACTTCTCTATTTCAGTATTTGAATCTGGAGTAGTTGATGTGGCTACTTGAATTTTCTCAATTATCGGAGTGGTTTTTTTAAAAATATTCCAGCTAAATGGATTCCACCATGAAGCAAAAACAACTTGTGGTATTAAAATTGTCACTAAGAAAATTAGAGTCAATATCCTATTTTTCATTGTAATTTTAATCAATTAACCATCTTATTAAAGTTCAATAATCGTTAGAGGTAATATCACAGGTTCAGAAAATGGAAGTGAAATTATTTCAGCTTCAAATATCGTTCTACTTATACCTTGTGGTTGCATATTTTGACATGATTGAGTCCTGTTTATGAAAGACTGAAAAACTAAGCTCGTTCCATCAATAGGGCCTGTGCTTTCTCCTCTAAAAATTGTCCCGTTAGACATAGTTTCAGATAGTTGCCTTCTTGATGTCATGTCACCATATGCCAATCCTTGGCAATCTCTATCTGTAAAATATACACTGCCGCTCACTCCTCTTCTTTTTATAGTTCCAAATTCCTCAGAAAACTCTACGACAACATCAAGAGAGCGTATGTACACTGAGTACAACAATTTTGAATAATTATCATCAGATTTTATACCCAATAGCATTCCAAGACTCTGAGAATTTCCGTCTTGAAGATAGTGGGTTGTCGCATCTTTACCAGCGTCACCCTTATCTCCCTTTGGACCTTGCGGACCTACGATATTCCAAGACAATAGAGTATCTTGACCCTTACAATTACTGCCTAATGCCGGCACATACAGAGAACCGTCCTTTTTAACACATGCTGTTATTTCATTCCCTCCTGCTTTTATATAGGTCCAAGTTCCAGTAAAAACGATAGCTAACCCCAAAAACAACACTGCGAGTTTTTTATTATCCATCCTCATTTTAATTATTAGTAAGAGATTTTTTCTGATACCACTATCCCTCTATTTAGATAAAAAAACAAGTCTTAGAGTGTATATCCATATCGGGGGAGGGTGACCCTCCCCCACTCTCATACTTCTTATACTTGAGAAGATTTGCTTTTAAGAAGTTTTTGGATGATAAGGGCTATGATCAAACCAGAGATGAAAAAAATTACCGACCAAAATAAATATTGGATACTTATGATATAGGAAAATATTATTGCCGGTAGAGATAATATAATCGTAAGTATTAATCTATGTGATTTACAAAATGATATCAAAATAAATGATACAGAAAATAAATAAGCTACTACTAATCCATTAATAATGCTGGAGAGATCTGTTGGTAGGGAAAAAGTTCCAAACCCACCTCTGATGGTAAATACATATTTGTTTAGAAAATTTCCAAATGGAATAGCTAGAATTATTGACAAAATTATTATCCCAAAAATTAGTAGAATATTTCTTTTCATGTTAATTGTTTATTAACCATTCTAAATCTTTTTTTAGTAAATTATAAGCTGAAGTGTTTATATCCCCATCTGCTAATAATTTGGGTAGTTCGTTATATAGCATTCTGGCCAATTTTTTATCAATGACTTTAGTGTTGTTTCTCGTGTCTAACCTAACTATAGACTCTGCCCATTTTACTAGTTTGTCTTTCACTTTTTCATCCCCTATCCAGCCTATTTGATAGATTATATTGATATGGTTTAACAGGTCGCTTGTAGTAATGGGATCAGTGGAGTTTAAGTTTAATACGGGATTTGAATTGTCTATATCTACTACCAAATTTGATATCTGATTAGAACCTATAACAGCATCCAAACTAGATGTAGTGGAAGTGGCATCTGATATATACGTGGTCTCAAAAGAATATTCACCACCGAATCCTGTGCCTTGTAGTTCAATTTTATATTCACCGTCTATTGGATCTGGTATGGTTATGTACTCGTCGTCTGTATTAAAGCCAGAATAGAATGCTCCGGATATTTGGTTTATTTCTTGCCCCGTAGAAAAATCTTTACCAACTTTTTTGCCATCCGGAGCTATTATGACAAAGTCGGCAGGAGAAAATATTTTTGCATACAGTATTCTTAGTGGTATAGAACGTTTGACTGGGTTTATCAGCTCACCACCATCGATTATTTCATAGATTTCTTCTTCGGCGTCTGTCGGTAAATTTACATGTCCAGAATTTATAATGAGATCTATATTATCACCAAGTTGTGAGCTATATTCTGGTACTGTACCATCGCCTATACCGACTTCTAAACCATGATCACCGGATGATGAATCGTAATTTTCTGGGTAACCATGTTCCCAAAGAGGTAACTTGTCTTCATCAGTGATTCTTATAGCAGATATGGTGTTGTTGCTCGTCTCCCCTACAATATTTGTTATTTCTATGTCGGACTCTAATAATGACACTAAACTCTGATTGAGATTTTCCAAAAAGCTATTTTGTGGATACCCTACCGGATAGCTTAACAGTTCGCCAGACGAAGCATCTTTCAAATAATCATAGGTAGGTAATAGTTGTTCTACGGAATATATAGGCCATTCTTTTACATAATCAAAAAGATTGTTATAACCATTTCTTTTTGCATCCTTTTTCATTGTCTCTCTGAGAAAGAATGTCTCAACATCTTTACCGAATATTTCCCCTGCTTCCCATGTCAGATAATCTTTAGGTGCGCCACGATGAGGTGTGCCGAGAAATATGAGTTGGTCTATATCGTTTTCGTAATCGACAGATTGGGCATAAGAGCGAGCGACTAATCCGCCCATAGAATGGGCTACTATATCTACTTTATCGCAGGAAAATTCTGGATTTACTAAGCCTAGACATATCTGCTTAACCTCATTTATTTTCTGCTTCAAAAGTTCGCCGGATTCTACGTTTGATTTCTTCCAATCGTAAGGGAAAGTGAAAAGAGCTGTGCCAAGCGAGTATCCATTTTGATCCAAAGTTTCAATCAGATTATCATAAACATGGAAAACAGGATCAATAGTCCATTCTCCATTTTTGTAAGCACTCCCCATAATTCCCGGGATGATGATGAGGGGGTGAAGGGTAGGGACTGGAGGGGCGAGGAAGGGATCATTAGTAAGCCATGAGGTGAAGTCTATATTACCCAAAGCTTTGGTGCCGATTCCAGACGGATTGGTAATGTGAGTTGGGCCAGAAGGATCGCCCCACCAATTATTTTCGGCTATGACTTCATCTGTGGTTTGATTTTCGATGCCAACAATTTGATCTATGATACGGGTGTAAGATATATCTAATTCTCCATTTGATTCAACGACAATTCCTCCTGGTAAGACATTTGTAATAGAGGTGAGAGTGATGGGATTGTTTGCCGTTCCATTTATGTGAAGTTTGCCACCACGAGCATACAAAGCTCCGCCTGGTTGAATCTTTAAATTAGTTCCAGGTTCTATCGTCAGATTACCATTTGGTTCAACAAGGATAACATTTATAGCATATGTACCCATTGGTAAAGTTTTGGAAGTGTGAATAGAACCCCCGATTCTCCAAGTCCCCACTTCGCCCCCTACAAAGGTGGTGCTGCCAAGATCAAAATCAAGGTTAGTATTTATGAAAGGATCATAAGTATTATTTAGAAAAATATTTTCATTAAGAATAATTTTGCCTGGACGATTATCATAAGAAACAAATGCATAGCCAAACGAGCCCTCAATAGTCGATCTCTCCATTAAAAAATAACCTCCTTCAAAGAGCACACTTGTCACATTATTTTGAATCAAAGAATCTTTGATGGTAGTGGTGCCAGAGAAATGGTTCACCCCGTCAGCATTTTTGATCAAATTGGAGTGTTTGATTGATAATTGACCACCTGTGTTGAACAGGGCAATATTTGCATGTTTTAGTGATGCGTACTCTATATTGGTTTGACTATTCTGATGTAAAACAAAACCACCCCAACGAAGAGACGGGCTTGGAGGGAATCCTGCGCTACCGTCGTCAGTATCTGCAACGAAAGTCACCGGCTCATTTTCTGATCCCAAGACATTTATGATACCTTGTATATCAAATCTTTTACCATTTTGGACTTTCACTTGCGTACCCGGTCCGATATTTAAAACTCCAGTTGTACTTACTTCGATGTTACCAGTTATAATATAAGGACTTCCTGAAGAATCCCAAGTTGTAATGTTAGAAATATTAGAACTGGAAATAATGGTTTCAGCTCTGCTTGAAACTGGGATTAAAAGTAGAAAAAGGGCTAGAATAAAAATGAATTTTTCGTTTTTTCTAGCATTATCCATGGTTCGATTGTATTCACTTGGGGGAGGGTGACCCTCCCCCACTTACACCCCTTCGTCTTTTAGTTTCTGGACGAGATTTTTGGCTTCTCTAGAAAGCTTTTTTGGAATCGCCACACGCAGATGGACCAAGATATCGCCTCTGCCTCTGCTGTGTGGAACACCCTTACCTTTTATTTGGAGGATGTCGCCAGTATTGGCCCCCTCTGTTATTTTCAGATTTACATTACCATCCAAAGTCTCAATAGAATATTCGGCGCCTAGTATAGCGTCGGAAAGCTTGACATCTAGGTACATGACCAAGTCGCTCCCCTGTTTCTGGAAAACTTTGTGTCCTTTGACATGGATCTTGATATACAAATCGCCGGAGTTGCCTCCTTTCATAGCTTCACCGGCCCCACTGATGCGGACCATTTCGCCGTTCTCTATGCCTTCTGGTACTTTGATTTTTATCTCACTTTGCTTCTTCAGTATGCCGAGGCCATCGCATATATGGCACTTCTCTTTGGGTACTTTGCCTCTGCCGTCGCATTTTTCGCAGGCTCGCGTCATCTCTATAGAACCGAAGATTGAGCGCTTCAGTTCGCGTATGTTGCCTTTACCGTTGCACTGTTTGCACTCCATCATCTCTGTGCCTTTCTTGCTGCCGTTACCATTGCAAGTCTCACAAGTGGAGACTTTGCTCAAAAGCACATCTCTCTCTACACCAAATACCGCTTCTTTGAAAGAAAGTTCTAGATCTATAGAAATATCGCGACCTCTTTTCGCCTCTCTTCTTTTGCCTCTGAAAAATTCTCCAAATATGTCCCCTAGATCAAATTCGGCACTCTGAAATCCTCCGCTTTGATTTTGGTTAAAGTTTGAAAAATCGAACCCAGCATTTTTAAACTGCTCGGCAAAATCTTGCCAATTACCTGAAAATCCTCCTTGTCCGCCAGCTCCGCTGTTTGCAAATGTTTGCCCATACATATCGTACTGACTCCTTTTTTGGTCGTCGGAGAGTATGGTGTAAGCCTCATTGACCTCTTTGAATTTCTCTGCGTCCCCACCCTTTTTGTCGGGATGATACTGGTGAGCCAGCTTCCTAAAAGCCTTTTTGATCTCGTCTTTGCTTGCTTTCTTGTCTACACCCAGTATGTCGTAGTAGTTTGCCATGCCTTGATTATAGCAAATTTATTCCTGTTTGTCCCCTTTGTCCGATGGAGCTTCACTAGAATCAGATGGTTTTTCTTCTTCTTTCTTCTCCTCACTACTAGATGCTGATTGCTGGCTACTTTTCTGAATATGCTCGCCTATTTTTTGGATCTCTTTGGACAAGTTTTCGGTCGCTGTCTTTATCTTTAGCACTTCAGTGCCTTCAGTACCTACGGCATTCTTTAATTCAGCAACTTTTTCTTCTATCCCTTTTTTGATCTCATCGGGTAGTTTTTTTCCTGTACCTCCCTTGTCGGCATCTTCGACATCTTTGAGGGCTTTTTCGGTTGTGTAAATGAGTTGCTCCGCTAAATTTTTGGCTTCAGCCATTTCTTTTTTCTTCATATCCTCTGCACTATGTGCTTCGGCGTCTTTCTTCATTCTTTCTATTTCTTCGCTAGAAAGACCACTTGAAGCTTCTATTCTTATGGATTGCTCTTTGTTTGTAGCTTTGTCTTTGGCTTTTACATTGAGAATGCCGTTTGCGTCTATGTCAAATGTCACTTCTACTTGAGGCATGCCTCTAGGGCTTGGTGCTATACCGTCTAGAATAAATCTACCCAAACTACGATTGTCACTCGCGAGAGATCGCTCACCCTGCACTACATGTATCTCTACACTTGTCTGGTTGTCGGCGGCGGTAGAAAATACTTGAGAGCGTGAAGCTGGCACGGTGGTGTTCTTCTCTATAAGCTTGGTGTTTACTCCACCCATCGTTTCTATACCAAAAGAAAGAGGTATGACATCTAAAAGTAAAATATCTTTGACGTCTCCTCCGATGATCCCTCCTTGTATGGCTGCGCCCAAAGCTACCACTTCGTCTGGGTTGATACTTTTGTTTGGCTCGCGACCAAAAAACTTCTTCACCTCCTCGGTGATCTTGGGCATTCTGGTCTGACCACCTACGAGGACTACTTCGTCTATGTCGCCTACTTTGAAAGGACTTGCTTCCAGAGCTCTCTTGGTGATCTCCATAGCGCGCACTATAAACTCATCCGCTAGCTCTTCTAGCTTCGCTCTGCTCATCTTTATAAGGAGGTGGCGAGGGCCAGAAGAATCGGAAGTGATGAATGGAATATTTATTTCTGTATCGGTCGCGGTGGAAAGCTCTATTTTGGCTTTTTCGGCCGCCTCATCCAATCTTTGTAGAGCAAGAGCATCTTTGGTTATGTCTATACCGCTCTCTTTTTTGAACTCGCTAGCGAGCCAGTGAATAATCTTTTGATCTATATCTTTGCCTCCGAGGTGGGAGTCTCCATCTGTTGCCTTTACCTCCACTACGTCGTCCCCTACTTCAAGAATAGAAATATCGAAAGTACCTCCACCAAAATCAAAGACCGCTATCTGCTCGTCTTTTTTCTTGTTGAAGCCGTAAGCCAGAGCGGCCGCGGTCGGCTCGTTGATGATGCGCTTCACATCCAAGCCGGCTATTTGCCCCGCATCCTTGGTGGCCTTCCTCTGCGCATCATTGAAGTACGCTGGTACTGTGATGATGGCTTCGGTAATCTTTTCACCCAATTTTGCTTCAGCGTCGGCCTTCAGCTTGCCGAGAATCATGGCGGAAATCTCTTCTGGCCGGTACTGATGCTCATTCATTTTTACTAACACTCCGTTGCTATCTGAACGAGATACTTCAAAGGGCACAGTGACTTTGTCTTTCTGCACGGCCTCTTCATCAAAGTTGTGGCCGATGAATCGCTTTATACCAAAGACTGTATTTTTGGGATTGGTGACCGCTTGCCTTTTGGCTAAGAGCCCCACTAATCTCTCTCCTGTTTTGGAAATTGCGACAATAGAAGGAGTGGTCCTCGCCCCTTCGCTGTTCTCAATTATTTTGGGATTCCCCGCTTCCATCACTGCCACCGCGCTGTTTGTCGTACCTAAATCTATACCAATGATTTTACTCATATTTTTTAACCTCACCCCAACCCCTCTCCAAGAAATAGTAGAGGGGAGAAAAATGAGAAATTAAAATGTTAATACACCAAAATTA
>JBBTQZ010000032.1:0-1175 GCA_038065435.1 Patescibacteria group bacterium
AAATATTAACTAATAATAAAGATCAAAATAGTAATTTCAAAAAAGGTGAAAGTGAGTATTTGGTAGTAGAAGCTTGCGAATACAAACGCTCGTTCTTGAACTTGTCGCCTAAAATTTTGGTCATTACCAATATCGAGCCTGACCATCTGGATTATTACAAAGATTTGGAAGATATAAAAAGCGCTTTTGCAGAATTAAAATCTAAAGTACCGGCAGATGGGTTTGTTATTACGGAAGCAGAATATAAAGAAGTTAAACCTGATTTCGAACTTTTGGTGCCGGGCGAACACAATATATCAAACGCCCAGGCGGCCATCGCAGCAGTGGAAAAAATCGGTATTACTAACCAAAAAGCCAAAGAATTTTTGAAAGACTTTAGGGGTACTTGGCGGAGGCTAGAGTATAAAGGGGAGAAGGCGGGTAGAATATTTTATGACGATTATGCTCATCACCCAACAGAAATAAAAGCTTCCCTTTCTGCTCTAAGAGAAAAGTATCCTGACAGAGAACTTGTTTGTGTATTTCAGCCTCATCAGCAAGAAAGAACCAAAATATTTTTTGATGAGTTTGTGAAGGCTCTGTCTTTGGCAGACACTGTGTTCGTGACTCCTATTTTTATGGCAAGAGAGAAGCCAGATACAACAATATCAAACAAAATTTTGGCCGAAGCAGTAAATAAATTCGTACCAGCTGAAACGGTGGAAAATGTTGAGGAACTAATCCTCCTAACCCCCTTTACATTAAAGGGGGATCCAAACAAAAATTTTTGTATAGTCATGATGGGTGCTGGAGATATATATAAATGGACTCCTAAATTAATAGAATAATAGAAAAGGCTGAAGAATTCTCCAGCCTATCAGACAGCCTCCTTTCTAACGAAGCCAAGTTTTTGACCGAGCAAAGTAATTGGAACCATCATTATTACCATAACTATAATTCCAACCACATAGACCCAATAGCAGAAAATCTTCAGCCTAAAGAAAAACACTTTATTCTCCTTTCTTCTCCTTCATATCAATTCGTTTTCTTGAGCCTTCTGCTAACATGCTCAAAAAAAGCGCGACCACAACAGCGACCAAAACTGCTCCTCCGGCTATTATTAACAATTTCTTCTCCTTCCCTAATTATTATTACATACAAACCCCAAAATTCCAAACATATTGATTTTTGGGCTG
>JBBTQZ010000033.1:0-2283 GCA_038065435.1 Patescibacteria group bacterium
AGTGAAGCACAACATAGATGTTTCTTTGGATGTTGCGGTGATGATTGCAGACGGACCATTCAAGGTTTTGGAAGGTAAAGTGGGGGAAGTGGATGAAGAGAGGGGTAAGGTGAAAGTGCTTGTGCCTATGTTTGGTAGGGAAACTCCGGTGGAACTGGATTTCTTGCAGGTCAAGAAAATTTAAAGAGCGAAGCGATTATAAATTTATTGATACTGACCACTGCAAGATGGGAAGTATGGAGAAAATTTAAAAATTGCCAAGATAACATAATTATAGTAGTGTACTCCCAATTATGGCTAAAAAAATAACAAAAAAAATAAAGATAGTAATACCAGCAGGCAAAGCTACACCCGCGCCACCTATAGGTACGGCTTTGGGGCCAGCGGGCATAAACATAGGCGAATTCGTCTCCAAATTCAACGAGGCAACTCGTGGTATGGATGGTTTGGTGCCAGCAGACATCTCTATATACGAAGATAGAACTTTTGATTTTGTACTCAAGACTCCGCCTGCTTCTAGCCTCATCAAAAAAGCTCTTGGTATAGAAAAGGGTGCCGGTAAGGCCCCATCACAAAAGGTAGGCACGATAACCCGCAAACAACTAGAAGAGATAGCTCTAAAGAAAATGACAGATTTGAACGCCAATGACCTTGAAGCCGCTATCAAAATTATCGCCGGCCAGTGCAGGTCTATGGGCGTAGAAGTGCGTTGAATCGCACTTCTACGAGCCGGAGCGCGACGGCGCGAGGCGGGCCCGCGCAACTTTTTAGCAGAAAAGTATGCGTGGGTGGAAGTGAAAGGTTAAATATTATGCTTCAAAATAAAAATACAAAAACTTGGTCTAGCTTCGTCCTCTCTTTCCTTAAACTGACTTAGGGGGCAGGTTTTGAATTTCAAAACCTTTTGAGACTTGCCCCACTGGGGCAGTTTTATTTATTAAATTCTAAATTACTATCATGATAATTACCCCAATTAAAACTAGAATTTTTCAAGAAGGTGAAAATTTATTCAAATTCATAACAGATTATTTCAAAAAAATCTCGGAAGGTTCTGTTATAGTGGTGACTTCCAAAATCGTGGCTCTCTCTGAAAAACGCACTGCAATTGTGAAAAACATCAGAACCAAAGAAGAGCTGATAAGAAAAGAAAGCACCATAGCTATACCGACCAAATATGTATGGATGACGATAAAAGATAACATGATCATGGCTTCTGCTGGAATAGATGAATCAAATGCAGATGGCAAGGTCATACTCTTGCCCAAAGACAGCTTCAAGGCGGCTCGGGTTTTGCGCAATCAGCTGAAGAAAAAATATAAGATTAAAAATCTTGGGGTGGTCATTACAGATAGTCGTACCGTACCGTTTAGATCCGGAGTGGCTGGGGTGGCTATGGGCTACGCGGGTTTTCGGGGCCTTAAGGATTATACGGGCAAACTAGATATTTTCGGTAGGAAATTCAAATATGCCAAGGTTAATGTAGCGGACTGTTTGGCCACTTCGGCGATACTTGTCATGGGGGAGGGGGCTGAGCGACGGCCACTTGCGGTTATAACCGTGGCGTCAGTAGAATTTTGCCAAAACGTTCGACGCAAAGAACTAGAGATAAATATAGAAGATGACATGTACCTCCCATTATTTGCCAAACTTAAAAAATTAAAAGCCAAAAAGGCTTCTAAATGATCGTTGCAATAATGTTATGCTTTGTTAGTATACGAGTTAGAGGTGGCTATGAAAATCTATGTTGGTTGTGGATTGGCTGAGGCACCGGAAGAATTCCGGCTAGCTGTAGAGGGTTTGAGGCAAAAAATCATGGACAAAGGACATAAAGTTTTTGGTCCTATGGGGCTTACTGTCGGTACAGCCAGACAAGCCTATGAATGGAACATCAAGCATTGTGTCGCCAAGTGTGATCTATTCATAGCGATCTGTGATTATCTGTCCACTGAGCTCGGCTATGAGCTTGCTTCTGCTGTAGAAAAACACAGTAAGCGAGTGATTGCTGTGACTCACGAGAACTCTATCATGACTCGTCTAATACTCGGTATTGATCATCCTAATTTCTGTTTCCGAACCTATACAGAATTAGAGGAGGTGGCAGGTTTTATTGCCGAAATGGTCCAAAAACAGTCTGCCCAAAGAGAGTTTGATTGGGAGGTTGTTGCAGTATAGCCACTTCACAGAATGTCCGACGCGAAGCTTTGACTTCGTGTCGAGCCTGCCCCGTACTTTCATAGTATGGGGCTTTGCTTTTATCTTTTTATTTCTCTAAATTATCGCTCC
>JBBTQZ010000034.1:0-13690 GCA_038065435.1 Patescibacteria group bacterium
AAAGGCTAAAATCACGTTTTTCTGCTGGGATGGTCATAGACATACCAGCACCAGACCACGAATCCAGAGAGGCTATTATACGCTCCAAATGTTCAAGTATTGGGCTGTTTCTTGACCTTGAAATAATAAATTACCTTACCGGAGCAATAAAAGGCAACATCCGCGATCTAGAGGGCGCTATAAACCTGATTGTTTGTCAAACAGAAAATAAAAATAGAGGGTTAAACCTCAACGAAGTTAAGGAATTAGTAAAAAATAGCGTCAAACAAAAAACAATTCTTTCTCACAAAGAGGTTGTCAAAATAATTGCTGATTTTTATAAAATAGAAGAAGAGACTATTTACGAAAAAACTCGCAAAAAAGAAGTTATAAAGCCGCGACAGATTATAATGTATATCTTGCGAGAAGATTTTAGTATTTCATACCCATCGATAGGTGAGAAGCTTGGAGGAAGAGACCACACGACGGTTATACACTCGTGTGAAAAAATAAAGAACGACTTACTCAATAATCCAAGCTTATCAAAAGAAGTTCAGGAAATTCGTTCAATGATAGGTTGATAACCTGTTTGTTTTTTGTTCATTGGCCTGTTAATAAGTTAGGAATAAGATGTTAAAAAGTTTATGTTTTTAAAAAAATGTTTTTAACCCGATAGTAATCCACATTATTAATGTATAAGTTTTCACGAAAATAAGTTGGTAGGTAAAAGCTTAAACTAGAAATCCACAAATCCACAGAGTTAATATGGGATTGAAGTAAATTAATTAAAATAAAATGAAAATAGAATTAAAAAAGAATATTGTTCAGGAAATGCTCGGCAAGGCGGTACGGCTAGTCGGTAAACACATAACCCTCCCTGTTCTTTCTTGTGTTTTGTTTGATTTAAAAAAAGATGGTGTATTAACCATAAGATCTACCAATCTTGACTTAGGTCTAGAAACAAAAACAAGAACACAAAACAAAGAAGAGACGGCCTTCGCTGTGCCAGGTAATATATTTTTGAACACCCTGTCTTCCATAGAAGACCAAGATATATATCTAGAAGAAGATAACAACAATCTAAAAATAATATCCTCCAAAAAAGAAGCAACAATAAAGTGTATGCCAAAAGATGATTTTCCAAGTATTCCAAAGGTAGAAAATAAAAATTATTTAGAAATATCCTCAGAAGACCTTGTCCATGGTTTGAGAGCGGTATGGTACAGTGCTTCTGTTTCAAACATAAAACCAGAGTTAAGCAGCGTCTATATTCATGAGCTAGACAATACTCTTGTTTTTGTTTCAACCGACTCGTTTCGTCTCTCTGAAAAAAGTTTGCATGTAAAAAACATTTCTGATTTTCCCACCACTCTTATACCGCAAAAAAATGTTTCAGAAATAATAAAGATACTGGAAACGTTTAGTGGCAAAGTAAAACTCATTTTCGATAAAAACCAACTAGCAATTGAGATGGGGGATACATATATAGTTTCTAGGCTTATAGACGGGTCTTTCCCCGATTACAAGCAAATAATACCAAAAAGCTTTTCAACTAAAATTACTCTTCTTAAGAGCGATATAGTGAGCGCCCTGAAGGCTTCCAATATTTTCAACGATTCTCTTAATCAGGTAAAGCTTTCTATAAACAAAGAGAAAAATATTCTTGAAATAAAAACAAAAAACAACGATATCGGCGAATACAAAGAAACCATCAAAGCGAGTATTGAAGGCGAATCCTTAGAGCTAAATTTTAACAGCAGGTACATAGCAGACTCTTTCCAATCTATTGCCTCCGACAGTCTGACACTGGAGTTTGGAGGCCTAGGCAAACCCCTCATCATAAAAGGGGTATCGGACAAGAGTTTTATGTATATGGTTATGCCAATGAATAGATAATACGAAAATTAATGTAAGTAAAAGAAAAATGCTCAGCATCTCCCAATTTTTTGAAAAATTTAAGAAGCTTCAAAAAAATGACAAGCTTCTGAAACAAACCCTCATCCTCACAATAAAAGAGATTTCAGGAGCGATCATCAAAGAAGAAAACCTGGATATAAAAGAAGAGAAAGTTTATCTCAAAACTTCTCCCATTGTTCGTAACCAGATTTTTATGTACAAAGAGAAAATAGAAAATAGTTTAAAAGACCAGAAAGTTTTTTTTAAACTAATCTAATTATTTTAATATGTAGGGATTATCAAAATGGAGTCCATTTTGTTCTGCCCACAGGCGTACTCCGTATTCCCACCTATCGTATTGAGGCTCGCTCTCAGGATTTTCTGGGGTGTCTCCCCTAGAATCGTTTTTGTTTAGCCAATGAAGTATGGTATGCACTCCTCCCGTTACCACCATCCTTCCTGATGAGGTGGACACCAAACCGCCCTGCCACACACCCCTTAGTACTGGTTTTAGGCTGTCTGAGTCTTCAAAAGCTGGATCCTCAAAGATCTCATTTTCATATTTGCTAAGTATCTGGTCCATAAAAGCTCTCCACATAGGGGCAACTATAAACCCAGCCACCCTTTTTTCCATGGGAGAGTTGTCGTTATTCCCAGCCCATGCACCGACAGCTATAGATGGAGTATAGCCGATTATCCAAGCATCTCTATAGTCGTTTGTTGTTCCGGTCTTTACTGCGACATCTCTGTGTGGGAAGTATAGGGCACTTGTTTGTCCAAAAGAGGGGGCTCTAGCATCGTTATCGCTCAAGATGTTCGATATCTTCAGGGATATTTCTTTGGGTATTATTTGTGATTGTCTCGGACTACTTTTTTCTATTATCTTGTTGGTTTTATCTTTTATTTCAATGATCGGGTTTATTTCTGTTTTTACACCATTATTTGCAAATACCCCATAAGCACCGGTTATTTCGAGAGGAGTTACTTCTCCACCCCCAAGGACCAAAGTAAGGCCATAATCGCCTTTATTGGAAAGAGAGGCTATACCCATGTCTCTGGCGAGCCTTATAGAGTCCGATAAGCCAGCAAGGTAGAGGACTTTTACAGAAGGTATGTTCAGCGATTGAGCCAAGGCACTACGCAGTGTTACCGGTCCTCGGAATATGTTGTCGTAATTCTCTGGCGAATAACAGGGTCTCAAACTAGATAAATCATTTGGTGCGCACTCTGTGGAGAATTGGGTCTTAACATCAAAAACGATTGTTTCTGGAGTAAAGCCTTTCAAAAAAGCTTGGGCGTAAACGAATGGTTTAAAGGTGGATCCCGGCTGTCTTTTAGCTAGAGTGACATTGTAAGCTCCATCAATTTCTTTATCAAAATAGTCGCGGCTACCAACCATCACTACTATGCCACCCGTTTTTGGATCTAGAGCTATGATGGAGGTGTTTTCGGCATTAAATTTTTGTTTGTTTTCTTTGGCATAAGCTAAAGCTATTCTTTCTGCAGAAGCTTGCATCTCATAGTTCAAAGAAGTTTTCACTCGGAGACCTTTTGAAGATAAAGCCTCTTTTCCGTATTTATTTTCTATATAATCAAGTACATAAAAGACAAAATGGGGGGCTTTGATGCTCTGATCTCCTTTGGCTATGAAGTTCACCTGTTCCTTCTTAGCGCTCGCGTGCTCTTCTTCGGTGACGAATCCATTCTTGAGCATAAGATTTAAAACCAAATTTTTTCTTTCTTCAAGTTTCTCCCTATTTTTTCCGTAAGGGGAATAAAATGTTGGCGCTTTGGGCAGGGCCGCTAAGTATGCCGCTTCAGAAAGAGAAACATCGCTAGAAGATTTGCCAAAGAAAGCTAGACTCGCTTCTTCTACTCCATATAGGTTACCCCCGTAAGGGATTTCGTTTAGATACATAGACAAAATTTCTTCCTTACTTAGCATCTGTTCTAGTTTTATGGCAAGTAACCACTCTTTAATTTTTCTAGAAATAAGCTTTTCGCTCGTTAAAAGAGAGTTCTTTACCACTTGTTGAGTGATGGTGGATCCGCCCTGGCTAAAGTCCAAAGAAGTAAGGTTAACCAAAACAGCCCTTATAAAGGCAGTTATTCTTACGCCGTTGTGGATGTAAAATTGGTCATCTTCTACTGCGATCGTGGCATTTTTTATATGGCGGGAAATGTTTTCTACTGGTATGGTGCTCCTTCTTACATTGCCACCGGTGTCGTAAAGCAAGATTTCTCCGGTAGAATCATAAATTTTGGTAGATTCTACTACCCGTCTTTCTCGGATTGACTCTAGAGAAGGTACTTTGAATGTTGCTGCCCAAAGGCTAAAGATTGTTCCAAATATGAAAAACACCCCCAAAATGAAAAGAGCGAGCAGTTTAAGCCCGTGGTAGTGCTTTTTAAATACATTTCCCATGAATACCAATCGTACCAAAATTTTCGTATTTATGGTAGAGTTTTTGTTATGGAAGAAAAAATAGATAATTTATTAACGCGCGGTGTAGACAAAATTTACCCCTCCAAGGAAAAACTAAAGGAAGCGCTCCTTTCTGGTAAAAAACTGCGATTGTACCAAGGTTTTGACCCCACGGGAGATAAATTGCACATTGGGCATATGGTTGGTTTGCGTAAGCACCGACAATGGCAAGACCTTGGTCATGAGGTTATCTTCCTGATTGGTGACGGTACAGGGGAAGCGGGGGACCCAACGGGCAAAAAGAAAACCAGAGAAAAATTTTTTACCAGCGAAGAATTGCGCGAGAACGCCAAAGGATATCTCGACCAAGCTGCAAAAATTGTGCGTTTTGATGGAGAAAACCCAATAAAAATAATGTACAACGGGGATTGGCTAAACAAACTTACCAAAACTGATATTCTAAATATTGCCCAAAATTTTTCTCTCCAACAAATGACCGAAAGAGATATGTATCAAGAACGACTGAAGGCGGGGGAGGAGATCAACCTTAGAGAATTTTTGTACCCACTTTTGCAAGCATATGATTCGGTTGCTATGGATGTAGATTTGGAGTTGGGGGGATCCGATCAGACCTTTAATATGCTAGCTGGACGGACTCTAATGAAAAAGATTAAGGGAAAAGAAAAATTTGTTATGACCACCCCACTCCTCTCAGACTCGAAAGGTGTAAAAATTGGTAAAAGTGAGGGCAATGTAATAGGGCTAACGGATGAGCCGAATGATCTATTTGGTAAAATAATGGCCTTAGGTGATGATTCTATTGTTTCCCTATATACATTATTGACCGATGTTTCTTTGGAAGAAATATCTAGTTTTGATATTGAAAAAGATGCTCTAGGTCTGAAAAAAAGAGTTGCTTCTATTATCGTCCAACAATTGCATAGCAAAGAACAGGCTGACGATGCGCGACAAAACTTCGAAAGAACTTTTAGTAAAGGAGAATTCCCCGAAGATTCTTTAGTTTTGGAAGTAGATAAAGACAAAAAGTTGGGGGACATAATAGTAGAAAATAAAATTATAGAATCTAAGTCAGAGTGGGGCAGGCTGGTTGATGCTGGAGCTGTTTCGGATTATCCAGATAGGAAGATTAATGATAAGAATGAATTGGCAGGAAACGATGAAAGGAAATTAAAAATAGGCAAAAAGATTTTTGTTATAATAAAGCCGAAATAACCAAATCCTACTAAAAACAAAACCCCCGAAGGGGTTTTGTTTTTTTACATCATGTCATCTTCTTCTCCGTCATCTTCATCAACCTCGTCTTCTCCAGCCATGTCATCACTTATTTTACCACTAACCATGTCATCTTCTAATTCCGGGTCTATCTTTTCGTCATCCATAAAAATTATTTTTATTATTTTTAATCATCGCCTAGGGCGATAGTTATATTTTTTATCATATAAGAATAACTTTGCAACTCCGGAATGCAATTATTGTGGATAAGTGGAATAAATCGCAGTTAGAGCGACTGCTATGGCGTCGTATTCGTCGTCGTATTCTATTTTTTTGTTAATTTTAATAATTTTATTGATCATATTTATAATTTGTTTTTTGTCGGATTTACCATAGCCGGTGACAGCTAGTTTTATAGAATTCGGATTGAATTCAAAGACGGGTATTTTCTTATCGGCCACCCTTGCCAATATAACACCTCTTGCTTCTGCTACTCCGATGGCCGTTTTGACATTCTTGCTCCAAAGCAAACCCTCTATAGCCACTTTTTGCGGAAGAAACTTTTTTATTATTTTTTCTACTCTATTTCCAATAAGGGACAGCCTTTTTGGATGCTCCAGCTTTTTATCGGTCTCAAAACATTCAGAATGAATCAGTTTTTCGCCCAATTTATTTTTTTCTACTATGGCCAAACCTATTCTGCCATAACCCGGGTCCACACCCAGTATTAAGGGGTAAGGATTAAGGGGTAAGGATTTTTTGTTTTTAATCATAATACTTCATACTTATTCCTTAACCCCAACTCATTCGGCGTTTGTATAAACCTGATTAACTTCATCATTTTCCTCCAACTCTTCAATTATTAAACTCAATTTTTCACCATCTTCTGGTGATATTTGAACCACTGTTTTTGGTGTCCATCCTCCCGTTCTACCGATCGGTATTTCAAAAGCCCAAGTGGCTGAGCCTGGGACGGCAAGCTCAAAGCCGTTTTTAGAAAGAATATGCTTTATTTCTTGAGCAGCTTTGTTTCTGTTGTCAGTTAGCGCTTCTATGATTAGAGCGCAGCCACCCGGTCCGTAAGCTTCATAATTTATTTTTTCCATTTTATTTTCTTCTCCACCCGCCCCCTTCTTTATGGCTCGCTCTATGTTGTCGTTCGGCACATTTTCAGCTTTGGCTTTTTCTATAGCACTACGAAGAGCCGGAGAATTGGCATCTCCTCTAGCGAGCCTAGATTCAACCGTCATCGCTTTTACTAGCTTACTAAAAACTTTAGCTTTGTAAGCATCCGTTACCGCCTTTTTATTTTTTATTTTAGACCACTTGTTGTGCCCGGACATTATCAATGAATAATGAATAATGAATTACGAATCAGGCTTTTCTTTGGGTGAACCTAAACCGATGTGTTTGTAGCCGTGGGGGGTGAGTTTGCGGCCGCGAGGGGTGCGTTCTAAAAATCCTATTTGCATGAGGTAAGGCTCATTATATTCTTCCAAGGTTGCCTCTTCTTCTGCCAAAGCTGCAGCTAGAGTACCAAGCCCCACTGGACCACCGCCGAATTTTTTTGCTACCGTCTCTAAAAGTTTATTATCCGATATGTTGAGGCCGATCCTATCTATCCCAAGGAGATCAAAGGCTTCATCCACCAAATCCTCACTCAGTTCTCGTTTGTGTACTTGAGCAAAGTCACGCGCTCGCTTCAAAAGATAGTTGGCGGTGCGTGGAGTAGATCGACTTCTTTCGGCAATTGTCTTAGCTACTTTGTCACTCACTTTTATTCTCAAAATCTTGGCCGATCTTTTTATTATTTTTTCTATTTCTTCCTTGCTATAAAATTCAAGTCTAAAGATGCCACCGGAGAACCTACTTCTAAGTGGGGAAGATAGGAGCGCTATGCGGGTAGTGGCACCAAGAAGAGTAAATTTGGGCAATTCCAGCTGTATGGTTCTTGCAGATGGTCCCTTGCCTATAATTATGTCTAAGGAGCGCGATTCCATGGCGGGGTAGAGCACTTCCTCTATATTTTTGTTTAAACGGTGAATCTCGTCTATAAAGAGGATGTCTCCTGCACTCAGATTTGTAAGTATTGAAGCTAGGTCGCCAACTCGCTCTATGGCTGGGCCACTAGTCGTTTTCATTTGCGCACCCATCTCCTTTGATATAAGATGTGCCAGGGTGGTTTTGCCAAGTCCTGGTGGGCCATAGAACAACACATGTTCTGGTGGATGATCCCTTTCTTTCGCTGCGCCAAGCAAAATCTGTAGGTTTTTCTTGGTTGTTTCTTGGCCGATATAATCTTCCCAGCGAACTGGTCTCAAAGTTTGATCCAAAAAATCAAACTCAGAAACGCTTGACTCGCTCTTTTCTTTCTTTTTTTCCCTTGACATATATTTATTTTGTGATATACTTATAGGGCTTGAAAATTTAAATAGTTTGGAGACATAAATCTCTAAACAGCGTCCCGCTTTATGTGGGATTAGACTTCATCTCGAGGACACGCTGGTTTATCGCTCGCGCTATCCTTAGAATGTCGTTTTGCTTTCGGTCTACGCATTGAAAGTGCCGTTTAGAGATTTATATCCCCAAATGTAGAGAATATTATTCTCTAAACTGCATTATTCACAAAACTATTCTTAGAGCAATTTTTTTTGTGTATAACTCACAAATTTTCTCGTTTATTCTCCAAATTATTCTCCCAAATCTATGACTCTGGCTAGTTCGGAGAGGGAGGTGGTGCCGTGCAAGATTTTTATTATACCATCTTGCTTCATTGTTAAGATGCCCTGATCTTCAGATGCTTTGTTGATCTCGCGCTCACTTGGGTTTTGCAAGACCACAGCCTCTATCTTCTCATCCGTTAGTATTGCTTCATAGATAGCGGTTCGTCCCTTGTAGCCGGTAAAGTTGCACGCTTCACAACCACCTGCCTCGTATACATTTTGGGAATCTACGCCTTCTAAATATTTTTTGTCTTTGATACTTTCAAGAGTTTCTTTTATAAGCTTATTTTCGTTTAGAGTGAGTGTGGCCTTTTTCTTGCATTTTGAGCAGAGTTTGCGTACCAATCTTTGTGCCATGGCCAGGTTGATGGCAGAGGTTATTATTTTGGGGTTGACCCCAAGATCTATAAGGCGAGGGAAGGTGCCGGCCGCGTTGTTGGTGTGTAGGGTAGAAAACACCAAGTGTCCGGTAAGAGCAGCGTTCACCGCTATTTCTGCTGTCTCTCTGTCTCTTATTTCTCCAACCATTATTACATCTGGGTCTTGACGAAGAGAGCTGCGCAAGCCTTCTAGAAATGTATAGCCTTTTGCTTCCTCGGTTTGAGTCTGTACTATCCCGGGTAGGTGGTATTCTATCGGGTTTTCTATGGTAATTATTTTTATATCCGGAGTGTGGACTTTTTTTAGAAAGGCGTACAAGGTGGTGGTCTTACCGCTTCCCGTTGGTCCGGTGTTCAGTATCATACCGTTTGGTTTTTTGAGCTCGTGCATTATTATCTTGAGCAAGTGCTCGTTAATACCCAAGTCTTCTAGGGGCACTGAAATCGCATTTGGGTTCAGTACTCGCAGGACAACTGATTCTCCGTATCCTCCGGGCAAAAGAGAGGTGCGGATCTCTATTTCGCTATCGGCTATCTTTATGCTGAAGCGCCCGTCTTGAGCCTTTTCTTTGGTATTTAGCTTCAGATTGGATATGAGCTTTATCCTAGAAAGCAGAAGGTCAAAAGTGGCATGATCAATGTTTAAAATATTATTTAACACGCCATCCAACCTGTAGCGCAATCGTACATTAGCGTCCTCCGGCTCTATATGTACATCGGAAGCGTTTATGGATATGGCTCCGGCTAGGATTATTTCCAATATTCTTGAAATGCGATAATTCTTTTTCTCTGCGATCACCGTTTCTATAGATTTCTTTATATCTTCCGCAGTTCTCACTTCTTTTACAAGATTTTGGATCTCCTCATTTTCTATATCCAAAGCGCCACCTTTGGTTTCCATAGCGTAAGAAAGGTCTTTATATCTTGCCCATACTTTATCCAAGCTTCTATGCGACACCATGTACAGTGTGGGGGAAAAGCCGCGAGTTTTTAGAGATTCTATGAGATCCACGGTCTTCTGATTGTTGGGCGATAATAATCCCAAGGAAATTTTTTTGTTTATGATATTGAAAGCAGCAATTCCAGCTTCTCTCGCCTCCGCTTCCTTTATTATACGCAGAGCATCTATGTTGACCGGCGAAACAGACAGGTCTATATAAGGCAAAGAGTATTTTTTGGACATAGCTTCAGCTAAGCCCTCTTCCTCTTGTTCGTGTAAGTCAGAGAGCCTCTGTTTTTGCCTATCTTCATCAAAATGGACAGTCATAGGGTGATTATATAACAATTTATGCTAAATTACATAGTATGGAACAATATACCAGTAGTTCCTTAGAGAATACCAAAGCTTTTGCTAATGAATTGGCACTAAGCCTTCAACCGAATGAAAAAGGGGCTATTGTTGTTGGACTATACGGGGAATTGGGGGCAGGCAAGACTACTTTTATGAAATATTTGGCTGAAATACTTGGTGTAAAAGAAACGATCCAAAGCCCCACTTTTGTTATTATGAGAAGATATAAGACCTCACCCCCCTCACTTCGTGTGGCCCCTCTCCTTGGCAAGGAGAGGGGTTGGGGTGAGGTGTTGGTTCACATTGACGCTTATCGTCTAGATTCTGGCACAGACCTTTTAAAACTGGGTTGGAAAGACCTTATCAAAGAGCCTAAAAACCTGATTTGTATAGAATGGCCAGAACGAGTGACAGAAATTATGCCACCTCATATTATGCTAAGATTTGAACATGGAGAAAGGGAAGACCAAAGAAAAATTAGTATTGCTTGATGCCCACGCTATTATTCATAGGGCATACCATGCTCTGCCGGAGTTTGCTACCTCTAGTGGAGTACCCACTGGGGCGCTCTACGGCTTTGTTTCCATGATTCTAAAGATTGCATCTGATTTGAAGCCGGACTATATTGTGGCTGCCTACGACTTGCCCAAACCTACCTATAGACATGAGGTTTATGATGGTTATAAATCTGGTAGAGCAAAAACAGATGAAGCTTTGGTGGCACAGATAGAAAAATCAAAAGAAATTTGTGAATGTTTGGGAATCCCAGTTTATTCCAAAGAAGGTTTTGAAGCGGATGATGTTCTAGGGACGATAGTTGAGAATACAAAAGCCCAGAAAAATTTGGATGTGGTGATCGCTTCTGGAGACATGGACACCCTACAACTCATCTCGGGCAAAAAAGTGCAAGTTTATACCTTAAAAAAGGGTATTACAGACACTATAATTTATGATGAAGAAAAGGTGAAAGAAAGGTATGGTTTTGGGCCAGAACTTTTGACAAGCTACAAAGGTCTACGGGGAGATCCGTCAGACAATATAATTGGCATAGAGGGGATAGGGGACAAAACTGCCACGGATCTTATAAAAAACTTTGGCAGTATTGATGATATATATAAAAAATTAAAATCCAAAAAAACAGAAATTGAAAAAATAATTAGACCGAGAATACTAGAGCTTTTGAAAGAAAAGCAGGAAGAAGCGAGGTTTAGTCAGATGCTCGCTACCATAAGAAGAGATGTGCCGATTGACTTCCATCTACCAAAACAAACTTGGAAAAGTGTTATAGACATAAAAAGGGCTAAGCAGTTGTTTTCGGAGCTACAGTTTAGAACTCTTGGCTCTAGGTTGGATGGCGTGCTAGGTGACGGTAAGTCAGAGGATATAGAAAATGAGGAGAAAAAAGTAAATTTGGATTCCATTGACGAAGGAAGACAGACGGAATTGAAAGTAGCTTTATGGGTAGTGGACTCCAACATAACCAACCCCACACTAGAAGATATATACAATTTCGCTAACACCGAAAAATTTGAAAAAGCTTGGGAAGCTATATTTCATGAGTTGAAAAAAAGAGAAAGCCAGTTTATTTACGAAGAGATAGAAAAGCCTCTCATACCCATAGTCCGCAGAATGGGGGAGTATGGGGTACTTATAGATAAAAAGTTTTTAGAAAAATTGGATAGAGAATACTCGTTAGAACTTGCCAAGATAGAAAAAAATATATGGAAAGAAACAGGTGAGGAGTTTAATATATCTTCTCCTAAACAATTGGGGGAAGTACTTTTCGATAAGCTTGGGCTTACAGTGAAAAACCAAAAGAAAACTGCTGGTGGGGCGAAATCAACCAGAGAATCAGAGCTTTTGAAATTACGTTCTCTTCATCCGTCTATTCCACTTATACTTGAACATAGAGAATTATCTAAACTTTTATCTACTTACATAAACCCTATACCAAAAATGTTAGATGGGAACAATCGTTTACATGCTCGGTTTATACAAACAGGCGCGGCGACTGGCCGGATGGCATCGGAAAATCCAAATCTTCAGAATATTCCTATTGGTTCCGAAAAGGGTAAAGTCATAAGGCATGCTTTTATTACTCCAAAGGGTAGCCAGCTTGTAGCCTTGGATTATTCTCAAATCGAGCTTCGCATTGCCGCCTTTTTGTCTTTCGATAAAAAATTGATCCAGATCTTTAAAGAAGGTAAAGATGTACACGGGGCCGTAGCCTCTCAGGTATTCGGTGTACCAGAGAGTGGGGTGGATAAAGAAATGAGGAGAAAAGCCAAGGTTATAAATTTCGGCATACTTTACGGCATGGGGGTAACGGCCCTGCAAGAAAATCTGGGTACTGATAGAAAAACCGCTCAAGAATTTTTAAATGCCTATTTTGATAAGTTTGTCGGTCTTTCAAAATATATAGAAAATACAAAAAAAGAGGCCGCTTCCCTAGGCTACACAAAGACCTTTTTTGGTCGCAGAAGGTATTTCGAAGGTATCAGATCCAGCCTTCCTTTCATAAGAGCTTCGGCTGAACGTATGGCCATAAACGCTCCCATACAAGGCACTCAAGCAGATATTATCAAAATAGCCATGAAGGAAATAGACGTATATCTAAACAAAAATGGTCTGCAAAGCAAGGTTCATCTTTTACTGCAAATACACGATGAGCTTATTTATGAAATAGAGAATGAGATGGTTCTAAAGACAACCTCTGAAATAAAGAGAATAATGGAGTCCGTACTTACTCTGGACCAGACTCTTGGTGTACCTATAATTGTAAACACAGCTACCGGCAACAATTGGGGAGAAATGAAATAAATTTCTAACAAACATAAAAATGCAAAGCTTATTTAAAGAATATCAAAAGGTTTTTGAGGGAAAAGAGGAACTTCAGCCAAAGAGTGTTGCTAAAGAATCTTTTGGAAAATCTGACTTTGCTCTACCAGATGCCGTCGGCAGAAAATCAGCTAAAGATGCTTGGATGGAATATATGAAGCAGTTGGGAAAAGGCGCGGTAGTTGAGATGATACACGGCGCCATAGTTTCTAAGGTACGTGGCATGCTACTTGCAGACGCAGCCTCTTTAGATGAGCTAGATCTTCATCCATTTGTCTACAAAAAAGCCAAATTGGATATGAAAAATTGGAACAGGGAAGAGCTACAAAAATTCTATAACAAACTAGTTTTTATGTATCATGATGCGCGGAGGATTGGGCTCGATCTCCAGATAGAATTGGAAAAAGCTTTTCTTAGTATGGGTAGCCCCAAAGACAAAACAAATCCTCCGAAAATAGTTTGAGTGAAGAGTTCGGTATCTCTCAGTGCTATAAATATGAAGCTCCAGATAGAATTGATATTTGTGTACGAAAGATTTTGAACTATGTTGTTTACAGATACACTGGTGAGCAGTATAAAAAGCAAAATTATTGGTAGTACGTAAGGTGCCCGCTCTAGGATTTTTGTTCTCCAAAATTGTAAATGAATTTGGAGCATGACACGCCTCTTTAAATTTTTATTTAGTATTTCCTGTTCCATTTTGTTTTTTTAAGACATTTGTTTATAAGTTTCCACAAACATTTTTTTGGCTCTGTGGGCGCGTACTCTGGCTGCACCGCTCGATATACCAAGCGTACGACCTATGTATTTGAACGATTTACCAAAAACAAAGCGCATTTTTAGTATATCTCTGCTTATGAAATCCAATTTATCAAACACTGAATTCAAAAAATTATTACTTTCATATTCCGGAAATTCACTTGGG
>JBBTQZ010000035.1:0-1385 GCA_038065435.1 Patescibacteria group bacterium
TTATAATCACTTCTGCCTATCATATTGCGCAAAGTAGTATCTAGCACAAAAATTCTAAAATCTATCTGATCAACCTTGCTTTGCAAAAATCCAAGTACAGTAAACTCGCGCCTATTACCACCGACAGTCAGCCTTACTCTATCCCCCACTTCCACATCTTCAAGAAGAGTCAGCCCCGGAGCTTCTATGTCTAAATATTTACGCAAAAGATTCGCTCCTATAAGTATGCCTTCCGCATCGTTCTTATTCATATATCTACCCTCAACCAATTTTAGAGACATGCCGGAGAAAGCATCTTCCAATTCTGGGTTTATACCAACTATTGATCCGGCTGTAGAATTGCTATCCTCATCCATCCTTATTTTAGATTTATAATTCGCTTCTACTTCTCCCCCTTCAACATATCTATAAGAATAGGATTCCACCCAAGGCATATTCTGAATCACCGATATTATGTTCGGACTGTTTTCTATAAAATTCTTTTTGGGCAGATTGGTTATAAGCACATCTCCAGCATACTTGCTCCTATAGGCTTCAGTAGAACCTTCCAAGAGGCCGACCAATATACCCCGCACCACCACCAGATTGAGAAAAGTGAGCACCATAACGAAAATAATCAATCCATTAGTGTATTTGCTAGATCGCCTGACCTGACGCAGAGCAAGGAAAAAACCTACTCGCAGAGAAATTGCATATTTTTCAATTTTTAATTTTGCAATTTTCATCAGATTTTTGAGTTATTTAAGCCCCTTACAATTCGCTGCCGGAGTATAGCCTTGAGAGCGTGCTGCCTCCGGAGAAACAAAGGTAATCAGATTTTGAGGAGAGATCTGTTTGGCTCCCGCGCACCAAGGATAATGATATTTGGTGCCATTTTTGGACGCAACAACAATTTCAGAATTAGTAGGGGTTATGGCATTTTGTACCGATGCCGTTTGTCCGACTCCCCTCTCCTGCTGTAGGAGAGGGGCTGGGGGTGAGGTATTTACAGGAATTGTAGGCGAATTATTTGATACATCATAAACCCTCACAGGCTCTTTTTGCTCACCCACTTTAGATATCCTGCCAATAGCGAAAGAAGCTACAGCCACCAAAACCACACACAAAGCTACAAAATACCTACTATCCAAAAACTTAATAAACTTTGATTTTAAGTCTGGTTCTTTTGGCCGATCAAAATCTCCTGTCTCAAAATATTCTGGCTTATTTGCATTTTGCTCCATCATGGTCTATACTAGCATTGTTATGGCTCATAAAAAAGCAGCAGGAACAACAAAAAACGGTAGGGACTCTGGTCCAAAATACCTCGGCATCAAACTCGCTGATGGCTCTTTTGCGAGCCTCGGCTCAATCATTTTACGCCAGAGAGGCACTAAAATAATGCC
>JBBTQZ010000036.1:0-1401 GCA_038065435.1 Patescibacteria group bacterium
CTTCTGGTAAGCGCGGCTGACAAAGATCGTGTAGCACGGGGATTGATGATATTTATGTTTTATATTTTAGGATTCCGCATACTTGGATGGATACTTGTCAGAACCTCGTACGCAACACTCAATAAAGTTGTTGCTCTCTCAACTGCGAGAATCAGACAAATATCTTTTGATTATACGATTCAGCATTCATATTCGTTTTTTGCTAATAGTTTTACCGGAGCGATAGTACAAAGAGTTGGTAGGTTGGCCCGTTCTGTAGACCGACTATACGATGTGCTTGTGCTCAATCTTATACCCTTAATCATAAGCGCAATTGGATCTGTTTATATCGTTTATTTCATAGAACCGACTATAGCTTACATAATAACTATTGCGATTGTTGTAATAACTATCTTTAGTATTTTATTTCAGAAATGGAGACTGAAATACGACCTCCTCGCCGTCAAAGCCGATTCGACTACAAGCGCCGTTCTTTCGGACTCTATTTCAAATCAAAACACCGTCATGTCCTTTGCTGGCTTCACAAAAGAGTCTGCTCACTTTAAAGCAATCACCACCGACCAATCAAGCAAACAATTATTTACTTGGAACCTTGGTGTTATAAAGGATGCTTTCATATCATTAATACTGATTGCGTTGGAATTTTTTGTATTCTACTATGCAATCAAACAATGGGAATTTAACTTGGTTACAGTTGGAACTTTTGTTCTTATACAAACCTATGTTTTCCGCCTGTCCACACAATTATGGGATGTAGGGCGCATAACAAGAAACCTATACGAAAGCTTTGCTGATGCAAAAGAAATGGTGGAGATATTGGAGACACCTTATGAAGTGCGGAATTTGCCGGGAGCAGGGGAGATCAAAGTAGAGAAAGGAATAATAGAATTTAAAGATGTCTCTTTTGCTTTCAGTGATACAAGAACGGTTTTGGATAAAATAAATCTCCACATCAAACACGGAGAAAAAGTGGCTCTTATAGGACCATCGGGGGCAGGCAAATCTACTATAGTAAAATTATTACTTAGAATGTACGACCTTGCTTCTGGATCCATAGAAATAGATAACCAAGATATAAAACACGTACTTCAAGATAGTTTACGCAAAAATATAAGTTTGGTTCCTCAAGATCCCATACTTTTCCATCGCACACTTATGGAAAATATCCGTTACGGCAGGGAAGGGGCGAGTGACGAAGAAGTGGTAGAGGCAGCTCGCTTAGCCCACTGCGATGAGTTTATAGATGTACTCCCTCTCAAATACGAGACTTATGTGGGAGAGCGAGGAATCAAGCTCTCTGGCGGAGAGCGTCAACGAGTAGCTATCGCTAGAGCTATACTCAAAAATGCATCCATACTTGTGTTAGACGAAGCCACTTCAAGCCTAGACTCGCATTCAGAA
>JBBTQZ010000037.1:0-1982 GCA_038065435.1 Patescibacteria group bacterium
ATTATTTTTGTGGGCGATATGTTTTTTGATCGCTATATAAGACAGGTGATGGACAAAAAAGGGGGAGATTTTGTTTTTTCTTGCATAGGGAATGTGTTAAAAGAAGCCGATCTGGTAGTCGGTAATTTGGAAGGGCCTATTACGACGAATCCGTCCAAGAGTCTTTACAGCAAAGAGGGTAGCCCTGAAAATTTTGTTTTTACTTTTCCCACCTTCATTGCCTCTCTCTTGAAGGATCATAATATCAAGATAGTAAACTTGGGTAACAACCATATATCCAACTTTGGTAGAGAGGGCGTACTTTCTACTCACAAATATTTAGACCAATCTGGTATCGGTTATTTCGGGGGTATCTTGGGAGACGAACCCATATATCGCACCACTCTTGGTGGTAAAAAAGTTTCTTTCGTTTCTTACAACCAATTTGGAGGAAGCTCGCCAGAAGAGGTGGCAAAAAACATATCTAAAGAAACAAAAGATGGGCGTATGGTGATCGTATATGCTCATTGGGGGGAAGAATATAGCTCTCCCACATTGTTTATGAAGCAGACAGCTAGAATTTTCTCTCAAGCGGGGGCTCGGCTTGTAGTAGGCTCGCATCCTCATGTTGTATTGCCTAGCGAAAAAATTGAGGATACGCTGGTTTATTATTCTTTGGGCAACTTTATTTTTGATCAATATTGGGAAAAAAGTGTCTCCACAGGGCTTATTTTAGAGCTTGATTTAAAGGGGGATCGACTAGACGTCAAAGAACACCAAGTTTCTTTATTGCAAAATGGTCAGACTTGTATAGAGAAAATTTAAAAATTTGACCAGAAATTTTTAAATTTAGTATACTGAATATATAACAACCAACCAAAATAATATGCAAAAAGGCAACACTGTTTTAATCGTTATAATTTTGATCGCTATTGGTGCGGTTGGCTACTTTTTATTCAACAAAGAAAATAACAAACTTGCAGATAGTCTTGATCCAGAATCAGGGAAACCCCTTGTAAATGGCATGCCTGTACCAGAAGGCTCCGTAATGGAAGATGGCACTGTAGAAGAAATGATAGTGAGTAAGGATACTTCCGACTCTGTCGAAGCTACGGCCGGCACGTACGAGGCTTATTCTCCTGCAAGAATTGCTTTGGCCGAGAAAGGCAAAGTAGTTTTATTTTTTTACGCTTCTTGGTGCCCCTATTGTAGATTGGCTGACAACGATATAAACAAAAATCTTTCCGACATACCAAAAGATGTGTATATACTAAAAACCGATTATGACAAAGAGAAGGCGCTCAAACAAAAATACGGTGTCACCTACCAACACACTTTTGTGCAAGTGGATGGCTCCGGCAACCTCCTCAAAAAATGGTCCGGCTCTGAAAGCCTCTCTCAGATCTTAACCAACATCAAATGATTTTCTTTATTATATCGCTTATTGCTGGATTTTTGACGGTGCTGACGCCGTGTGTATTGCCTATATTGCCGATTGTGCTTGGAAGCTCTGTTATAGATGGGGGGACTACTAGCCGCAAAAGAGCCTATATGGTCATAGGCTCGCTTATTGTTTCTGTCTTTATTTTCACTTTTCTGCTCAAAGTAAGCACTGCTCTTATTATGGTGCCTCCAGAAGTGTGGACGTATCTTTCTGGAATTATTATTTTTGTGTTTGGCCTCTCCTTGGTTCGACCGGATATTTGGAGCAAGCTTACTGCAAAAATATTTAGCGGATCAAACAATCTACTCAATCAGAGTTTTCAAAATAGAAATAAATGGTGGGGCGATATAGCTCTCGGAGCCTCGCTGGGATCTATATTTACCACCTGTAGCCCTACTTTCTTTGTAATTCTGGCGACGGTCTTGCCCGTGAGTATATCTAAGGGGGTAGTGTATCTTATCGCTTATTCTTTAGGCCTTGCCTTAGCTCTACTTGCCATAGCTTTTTTGGGACAAAAGGTTTTGCTCAAATTCTCCAACCTTTCGGACCCCAATAGTGG
>JBBTQZ010000038.1:0-2815 GCA_038065435.1 Patescibacteria group bacterium
GCACAAACAGAAAAATAATACACAGTTTGTCCACAAAAAAATTTTTAAATAAATATAATTGAAATAAAATTAAATCGGAAAGGGGGTGCGATGTGGTGAACGAAATGATTCTTCTCACACTTGCGTCCATAACTTTTTTCTCTCTTCTTAGTTTCAGAAAAGAACGCAAGAGAAAAAAGAAGGTGGCGAAAATTCGCCTCCGTCTCGCTTGATCAAGCACTTGCCGTAGTTCACAGACTACGGCATAGTGTTTTGTATGAAAAAACAAAAACTTATTGTAATACTAGGGCCAACTGCGAGCGGTAAAAGTGACTTAGCAGTTAAGCTTGCCAAAAAAAATAATGGTGAAGTTATATCAGCTGATTCAAGACAAGTATACAAAGGTTTAAATATTGGTACTGGAAAAATCACCAAGAAAGAAATGCGGGGGGTAAAGCATCATCTTTTAGATGTTGCCGATCCAAAAAAACAATTTAGCGTTTCCGATTTTATAGACTTAACAAATAAAGCGGTCGTGCAGATTGTCAAGTTGGGAAAAGTACCCATTGTTTGTGGGGGTACGGGGTTTTACATAGATAGCCTACTCGGAGATAAGCAGGTGCCAGAAGTACCACCAAATGCCAAACTCCGTAAACAACTGGAAAAGAAAAGTACTGAGAAGCTTTTCAAAATTTTACAAAAGCTTGATCCAAGAAGAGCCAAAAATATAGATGCCAAAAATCCGAGGAGATTGGTGAGAGCCATAGAGATATGCAAAGCAATGGGTAAGGTTCCCCTACTCCAAACTTTTAGCTCAAAGCTCAAAGTTAATTACGAAGTCTTGAAAATAGGGATCAAAATTGCGGATGAGGAGTTGAAAAAGAGAATAAACAAAAGATTAGAAAAGAGATTGAAGCAGGGTATGATAGCTGAAACAAGAAAGCTCCACAAACAAGGTTTGAGTTACAAAAGAATGCGCGAGCTTGGCTTGGAATATCGCAGGCTTGCTGATTATTTGGAAAACAAGATTACAAGACCAGAACTAACTTCCCTACTTCAAGCCGAAATCTGGCACTACGCCAAACGCCAAATAACCTGGTTCAAGAAAGATAAGAGTATAAAATGGATAGGTGCGGGCCCACGAGGATTCGAACCCCGGTCGCTCCTTTTGGAGAGGAGAATTCTACCACTGAACTATAGGCCCAATACAACAAATATACACAAAAAAAGTAAGATTGTCCTGTGAGTGTGCCTTGCGCAGACTGACGAGTCGAGCAGAGCAAAAATTCAGCAGAATTTTATGCGTGCAAAGCGAACAGGATATCTTACTTTTTTGCCTCTTTGAAGACCACTCTTTTGCGGAGTTTTTTGGAGTACTTTTTGAGCTCTATTTTGCGCTCTACTTTGCGTTTGTTTTTGCGCGTAAAATACACCTCACCGGTGCCTTTATGAACTAGCCTTATGAGTTGATCTTGTGACATAAATTTAATATACCAATCTACAAATTTTACTAATGATACGAATGGCTACAAATATATCATGAATTCAAGACGGAGGCAAATTTAGTCATTAATTCTTTAGTCATAGGCCCGACTTCCCCGTTTGCCACTTGAAAATCATCTATTTTGACTATAGGTACTATATCTTTGAAGGACGAGGTTATAAACACTTCATCTGCATCTTTTATTTCTTTTTCATACACACGTCTTCTTTCTATTTCGTATCCATGAGTCTCTGCTATTTCTAAAACAGCTTTTAAAGTTATGCCGCCAAGTACATCTTCTGCGGGAGTGATTATTTTGCCATCTTTCACCAAACATATATTGCTTGTGGCACATTCAAAAACCTCACCATCATAAACATAAAGTATCTCCACTGCCCCTTCTTCTTTGCGCCAGTTTTGCAGTTTGACCCCTGTAATATAATTGGTAGTTTTGTGTTCTGGGATTTCTCGCTTGTAATTGTAAGCGAGAAGCTTTGCCCCATTTTCATTATATTCCCTAGGCAACGGTGTCCATTCTTCCACTGTGATATAAAATGTAGGTTTATCAAATTCATACTCTATACCGCCAATGGTATTGCCCCCAGTTAGAATCATCCTGATGTTTGCCCGTTTGTCCAGACCAGATTTTTGAAGTATTTCTATGATTTTCTTTTCGCAACTTTCTTCTGTAATCGGAATATTGAGACTAAGCGCATGAGCGCCATCTACAAATCTGTTCCAATGATCCTTGAACCTAAATGGTTTGCCGTTTATAGCAAGAAGACCATCGTATATACCGTAGCCCCGCATCAGTCCTATATCTAAAACACTCACTTTAGCCTCCTCTATGGGCATCACCTTTCCATTCAAAAAACAATGATTCATGAGTGTAGATTTTTGATTAATAAATTAAACTGCTCTCCTCTATCAAATTCGTTTTTAAACTTCTCAAAACTTTTGGCTCCCGGTGAAAAAACAATGTAAGTTTTACCGTTTTGCTTCTCTGCATTCTGTAGGGCTTTTTCTAGGCACTCCTTCAGAGTATCAAACTCTTTATAATTTGCCGAGCCTATCTGTGCTTTCATCTTTTCTGTAGCGCTACCGGATAATAAGATCAGTTCTTCTGGTTGCAATTTCTGCCTTATTATTTCTCCAAAGTTTTGGAAATCCAATTCCCTATCAGTACCACCACAAATAAATATTTTGTGTTTTTCATTTCCAAATCTATTTAGAGCCGTAATGGTCGCTTCCGGAGAAGTGGCGGCTGTATCATTATATATAGCCATCTTTTCATTTTCAAAAACCTTCTCTTGTCTCCATTTTATTTGTGGCAAAGTGGGTATAGCCTTTTCT
>JBBTQZ010000039.1:0-10034 GCA_038065435.1 Patescibacteria group bacterium
TGGTTTGGATTGCGAGATCTTTTCTTTTGAAGCTCTTGAAAGGGCATACAGGAATGCTCAAGAAGAATTTGAGCATGAACATGTGACCCCATATATTTGGCAGAATAAAAAAGACGAATTTAATTTAGGTAAAATTGTAATTGCCCCGCCAGAGCTACATAGGAGCGAGTACAGACTTTGTGTAGATTACCCAGAAGATTTTGAAATTATAGAAATTATATACAAAAAATTTAACCCAAAAGACGGCGAGATTATAGATATAAAGGAAGTTGTAAGATTTTTGGATGAAAATCCAGATATTGTTAAAATTAATGCCGACTGTGAAATCAAACACGACCAACACGCTCCGGTCAATGTGATCCAAAAAGCCACTAAGGGATAGATATGGGGCGTTTTTGACATTAAGATAATAAAATGCTAAAGTTTGACTGGAGGTCCATAATGAACATTGCTCGAGTACGGGAACGGAATGAAACGAGCACTATTGCCGCTTTGTGCATAGGCATCTTGTCTCTTCCCAGAAGTGTTGCGGTAGATGCTCTGGTAGTGCCACAGGGCGAAGATGAGATATGGCGGGTGACGGCTGCGGTCAGAGACTGGAATGTCCACAAAACTGCCAAATACCTATTGATCGCAGGCGATCAATGGAAAGCCACTGGTCAAGGGCGCCCCCAAGAAGGGAAAAGTGGCCCAGATATTACTTTGGAGTCGCTACGCAATCCGCCCTACTCTCTCACAAGGAATGATGGGGTGATAGTCAACGACTTTGATGCTAATACCAAAACCCAAACAGAATGGGTTTGGGGCAAGATGAATGATTTGGGGCTCTCAAGTTTCGAGCTCCATGTTTCTCCATATCACCTAGTTAGGTGGTACCTCACCTTTCTCAAGACATCAGTCAAGCTCGGCAAGCTCTTTGTTGTTATCCCGTCTCCAACACCGTCTGAGATGGATAGAGTGGCACCACTTTCGGGGGCTACACCATGGGAGTTGGTGGCTGGGGAGGTACAAAGGATCAAAATGTATCAAGAGAAAGAGGATGTTGGAGATGTAGCCACTCTTTTTGAGCTTCAAGAATATCTCAAGTGGCTCTGGCAACAGCCTGTTTTGGCGGATCACAGAATCTAGTCTACAAATTTAGTTGGTCGACGGGGACTCCTTGGTCCCCGTCGTTTTCTTTTAAATTTATTTATAAATGTTAATATTGTCTTGGTATGAAAAAAAGCAATCCTGTCATTATAAACACTCCGAAAGGGAGAAGAAAGATCGGACCAGGAGAACCGAGCTTTATTATTGCCGAGATGTCTGGCAATCATAATAGAAATTATGAAAAGGCGGAAGAGATAGTGCGTGAAGCAGCCAAAGCTGGTGCTGATGCAATAAAACTTCAGACTTATACTGCTGACACTATCACGATAGACTCAAAGAAACCCTGGTTTATGGAAAAAAACAAAGAAAATCCTGCTGAATGGCAAGGGACTTCTCTGTACGAATTGTATACTAAAGGCAATACACCTTGGGAGTGGCATAAGCCACTGAAAGCACTGGCTGAATCATTGGGTTTGGCATTTTTCTCAACTCCTTTTGATACAACAGCCGTCGATTTCTTAGAAGATTTGGGGGTAGATTTTTATAAAATCGCCTCTTATGAATCAACAGATCACTTACTGATGAAGAAAATAGCCAGTACTGGAAAGCCGATCATTATGTCTCTCGGTTATCCGACACGCGATGAGACAGATGAATCAGTAGCTTTTTTGAGAAGTCTGGGGGTCAATAATTTAATATTACTTCATTGTGTTACTTACTATTCTGATAAATTGGACCCAGCTCAGTCATATTTGGCTACCATGTTGGATATGGCACAAAGGTATGAAGTTCCAGTAGGTTTGTCTGATAATAATGGCGGTATTGAAGTACCTGTTCTTGCCATAGCTCTAGGGGCTTCTGTGCTTGAGAAGCACATGATAATTGCAAAAGAAGAAGGGGGCAACGATTCTCGATTTTCCTTGAGTGCTAAAAATTTTGCTGATATGGTCTCTACTATTAGACAGGTAGAAAAGGATCCAGAATCCTTTGTTCGTGGATGCCCGTGGTTAAAAGAAGCTTTGGGTAGTGTCGTTTATGGACCTAGAAGTGAACAAGAAAATTATAATATGAAGTTTAGAAGGTCTTTATTTGTGGTAGAGGATATAAAAAGGGGTGAGACTTTTACTTCTCAAAATATTAGGTCTATTAGACCTAATATTGGCCTAGAGACTAAGTATTTTTGGGATATAATAGGGAAGAAAGCTACTCGAAATATTGAGCGGGCAGAACCACTGAGTTGGGATATGATAGAGAGGATAGAAAGTTGAAATAAAAACAAAAATCTTGTAGTATCTTCTCATGGAGAAAACATTAGCTCATCCACTATTCAGTCAAAAGCTTATAGATTTAAAATTTAAAACATTGGCAAAAATAGCCAACTATTTTTTATCTTTAGGGGGAATCTCTTACTACATATTTGATGAGACGTTCTCTACTAGAATAGTTTTGTTTAATTATGCTAGTCATTATGCGAACGATGATTTCCCTTGTGACTGGAAGATAATTTTATATTCTTCTTCGGGAGAAAAGATTTTTTCAAAAGAGGGAACTTTTGTGGGTCAAGCGACGGTAGTGGTTGATTTGGAAGAAATAAAACCTAAAAGTAAATATGGGATAGTAGTAGCCCATATTAAACCTAATAATAAAGGGAAAATTTTGAGTAAATCGTATGACTCTATATTTTTTACAGAGCATTATAATCGTGACAATCTCTATCATGATGTAGCTCATAGTTTGCGTTGGCCGACATCATTTAAATATCTTTACAACATAACAGGACATGGCTTTTCTATTTTATCGGGAGCGAAGGCCTATCTTATGATAGGTAATTCTTACGATGCAAAAATCGGTGGTAGAAATTTAATGTGTGTTCCTACTGTAGAATTGACTAATTATATGGGTAAAGTTAGAAAAGTTGAACTTTCTCCGATCGCCCCTATGGGTTGTATTAGAGCTGATTTGAATGAATTATTCCCAGATTTAAAAGATCATTTTGTTGGTCAGCCAGGGATGATAAAGGTCATAGGAGCCAATGTGATACGCAAACCCTTTTTCTATCAAACAAACGGGTCGTATATATCTTCAGACCATCTATAAATCAAATGAAAGACAATATAGATAAAAATTGGAAAGAACTTTTGAGAACCAATAATCAAACAGTATTTTCTAGTTACGTTCATGTTAGTAACGATAGTCAAAACACTCTCTTTGAATATGTTAATGATTCGGGTTACGAGGAAGATGTTAGGGTCCTTATCCTCACTCAAGAAGGAAAGTTGGCTATGCCATATAAAAATTATCATTTAGGTTTGGGAGAAACTATAAGAATAGATATGCGAAAATGGTTAGATGAAGTCAATCTTCACAGCTTCATGGGTAGTCTCATGGTGCTTCATAGACACTCAAATCCTCCAGAAGGTTTGAAACCAATCAGATCAATGATGTCCTACTGGATTTCAAAAGACTTTAGTACTCAAGTTGGTTCTTCTGGCTACATGGCTCTGAATGTAAGAGGTAAGAAAGAAAAACAAAGTTTTTTTATGTTCTGCCCCTCAGTTATTAGCACCAATAACTATAAGACTACTATAGCTATTTTTAATCATTCAACTGAACCTGAATATAATGACGAAGTCACTCTCTACCCAAGGCTTAATGACGAAGAAGGCACTTCTATTATTGGTGGGCCGTTTAAGATAGCTCCGTTTGGTCTTTCTGTTTTAGATATTGAAAAACATTTTGGTAAAGATATTTTGAAGACAAATAAGAGATATTCAATCACGATTTCTCATGTTGGACATGTCTTAGGGCCACTATTTTTCCATGTATCACGTTCTAGTGGAGATATTATATCAGGTCGTCATACTCAACCAGCAGCCGGTATCTTCAAACCAATTCAAGGATTTTATCCAAATCTTGTGAGGTCTTTTTTGCCGTTTTTAGCAGATGGAGCTATATCTTTAGCCAAACTTATTTTAAGAAGAAAGCCAAAACCAATTGAAAATATAAAAGAGACGGTTATGGATTAATCAAAATACTAATGAATAAAAATAAAACATTTAAAGAAAAAATAAAAGCTATTTATTTTATGCTCTATCCACGAAAAATTACATTTTTTCCTAATATATTTTCTTATATTGCTCAATCAAGATTTTTCGTCTGGGGGCGTTTATGGGTTAGATTTATTTTTTTCTTTTTAATAAACAGAGGTAAAATTAATACTATTGAAACCAAAAATGGTAGCCACATATCAAAAGTAGTTCACCACAATTTTACTGAAAATTTCAATTTGATGGTGTTTAACAGGGGAAGAATCGAAAGTCTGTTATACCCACTTTTAAGTGTACCTTACGTTAGAAGAAATGCTGGAGCATTGAAAGTTCTGTCTATTGGCCCTAGAAATGAAGGTGAACTTTTATTGCTCTTTAGCCATGGTTTTAAATGGCAAAATATCGTTGGGATAGACCTTTTTTCTTACTCTCCTAAAATCAAAGTTATGGATATGCACGGCATGACATTTGAAGACAACAGTTTTGATATTATCACTAGCTCTCGGGTGTTGAGTTATAGTAAGGGTTTAGAGGTGCAAAAGGCCATAAATGAGATAATCAGAGTAGCTAAAAATGGGGCTATAGTGGCGATAGGGATAGCGTGGAATGTAGACCCTCACGATGACGAGGATTATGCCGGTAACAGATTTGACGGCTGGCTAGATGAGATTTTCAGTTATTTTAAAGATCATATAGATTACATATATTGGCGTAATGAAGAAAAAAAAGATGGTGGTCTTGGTGATATGACAACTGTTTTTAGGATTAAGAAATAATCTATTTATAATTTTCGTAGTGGATAAGGTCTCTGGCTATTCCTCTTTGTAAAAGGTTGTTCTCGATGTGGGTGATAAATTGGTCACCCCCACAGAGATAAAAATTATTTTTTTGATCAAAATTGATGTTTGATATGCATAGATCTCTATAATCTGAAGCATCTTTACTAGTGATAAGAGTGTATTGGAAGTTTGGATGAGCTTTTTTGCAATCTTCGAATTCGGAGTGAAAGATTATTTCATCTTGCATGGAAAAGCCTGATATTAAATGAATTGGATACGCGAATTTATGATTTTTTAATAAATCATAAATCATTGAACGCAAGGGTGCGATGCCGGTCCCAGAAGATATGAAATGGACACCATTTTCATGATTCAAAAAACAGAAATCTCCCTTAGGTGGTGAAATGGAAATTTGATCACCTACATTTGATCTTTCAAAAAATACTGAGGCTAAACCTCCGGGTATGATTTTTATGATTAATTCTATTATGTTAGTTTTTGTCGGCGGCGAAGCAATTGAGAAGTATCTCTTAGTGTGTCCATCTGGAGTTGGTATGTTGATTCCTATATGTTGGCCGGCTTTAAATGATAGTATTTCCGGGTATTCAAGAGAGATTAAAAAAGTGGCCGGTGTCAAAGCTTCTTTTTTGGTCAAAATTGCTACCGATGCGTTTTCTGTCATGGTGGAAATTTAATGGTAATATGCTAACATATTTTTATGAAAAATAATCAACTTAAATACATTATATTTGCAGGTTTGTTCTTTATACCTTTTGTACCACTTATTGTAGCTAAGTCACTTTTTTTCCCGTTTATTACAGGTAAAGCTTTTATCTTTAGACTTATAATAGAGATAATCTTTACCGCTTGGGTGATACTTGCTATTCGTGATAGCTCTTATAGACCAAAATTTACTTTAGTTTTGGGCTCTGTAATTCTATTTCTTTTTTCCATTCTTGTATCCACCGTACTTTCTGAAAATCCATTCAAAAGCTTTTGGAGCAATTATGAAAGAATGGAAGGTTATATATCTCTTCTACACTTCGGTGCTTATTTTGTAGTACTCGGCTCTACTCTTAGAGAACAGAGTACTTGGAATAAGCTTCTAGCCACAAGCTTAGGGGCCTCTTTTATAATGGCTATTTACTCTTTCTTTCAGCTTACGGGCAAAATAGTTATCAATCAGGGAGGGGTGAGAGTAGACGGTACATTTGGCAATGCTACTTATCTTGGTATATACATGGTATTCCATATCTTCTTTGCAATGCTTCTTTTTATGCGTTATCGCGGAAATTGGCAGAGAATCCTTATCGCTATCATTGCTTTGATGGATATTGTTGTACTCTATTTCACAGCGACCAGGGGCGCCATACTTGGATTTTTGGGAGGAGCTCTGCTGACTTTTCTTTTTCTTACTCTCAAATCAGAAAGAGGAGCTGCCATACGCAAAATCTCTTTGGGTTTTGTAATAGCTGTCGTGGTGCTTGTCGGAAGCTTCTTTGCTTTGAGTCAAAGTAAGTTTGTGAATGACAGCCCAGTGCTTAGTCGCTTCACTACTCTCTCCTTGCAAGAGATAAAGGGGCAGGGAAGATACTTTGTTTGGCCGATGGCTTGGAAAGGCTTTTTAGAGAGACCCATTTTTGGCTGGGGGCAAGAGAGCTTCAACTTCGTTTTCAATAAATACTATGATCCAAGAATGTATAACCAAGAACCTTGGTTTGATCGTACACACGACATAGTTTTGGATTGGCTCATTGCTGGCGGTCTCTTAGGACTCCTTGCTTATATGTCTTTGTTTGTGGCTATGCTCTATTATATACGCAAAGCAAAGGACGACTTTCTCTCCAAAGAAGATAAGGCTATTGTACTGGGGCTTTTGGCAGCCTATCTCTTCCACAATATTTTCGTTTTCGATCAGATAGGTAGCTACATACTATTCTTCACCTTGCTTGCTTATGTTCACAATCATGCCGAACCATACCAGCATAAATATTGGCAGAAAATTGAGGATAAATTGAGAAGTATTTTTGATAGAGACAACAACAAAGCTATTTTTGAATCTATAATTGTGATCTTGTTTGTGGCTACTTTGTATTTTGTCAATTTTGTACCATGGCGCCAAAATAAAAATCTTCTTTTTGCTATGAGCCTTGCGAATAGTGGAGAATACAAAGAATTGTCTCATTTCCAAAAACCACTTTCTAAATATAATATGGGCTTTCCAGAAGCCATAGAACACATATCTCAAGCCGCTATCTCTACTACTCAAAACTCAAGTGTTACACCAGAATTTAGAGACAAACTTTTTGATCATGTGGATAAATCTTTCCAAACTTATCTAGAGAAGACGCCCAACGATGCTCGCTATCGCCTTTTTTATGGATTATTCTTAGCTAGATTTGGTTGGTATGGTAGAGCAGGGGAGGAATTCAAAAAAGCTATAGAAGCTTCTCCTCAAAAACAAAATATGTATTTTGAGCTGGCTAGCGTGTTTCTCTTGGAAGGTAAAACCCTAGAGGCCCTAAACGCAGCAAAGACAGCTTACGAGCTAGAGCCTTCTTTTGAAGAAGCCAAAATCATTTATGGACTCATAGCGCTTGCACATGGAGATCCAAATGGTCAAAAAGTGCTACTAGAGATAGACCAGAATAAACTTATATTTGATGATCGTTATCTCTCTATCCTTATATCTCTCAAGCAATTCAATACAATTTTAGAATTAGCAAATGCTCGAGTAAGGCTAGATCCGCAAAACATGCAGCACCGCATCACACTCGCTGCTGCTTATTTACAGGCAAATATGCGAGAAAAGGCTGTAGGGGTCATACAAGAAATGATAGTATTAGACCCTTCTTTTAAGGAAAAAGGTGAGTATTTCATTAGCGAAATAAGGGCTGGCAGAAATCCATAGGGTTAGAATTAAGAATTATGAATAAAGAATCAAGCATTAAGGAAATACACAGGTTACTTGCTTTAAATAGTCCAGTGTGCTATACTGGCCTCCATGAGTGTGGAGAAGCGATTTAAGCTTATTCATACAAATGAATGTCTGCGAAAGGGCCACCGAAAGGTGGCGTTTTCGTTTCCATTTTTATATACTAAAGAGGCTATTTGCGTTGCTACGCGGGTAGCAAGTTCGCACTCATATAGACATTTGTTTTGGAGATAGCTTCTTGCTACCCACGTAGCAATACAAAAAAATTTCTCTCAGAATTTTGAGAGAATTTTTTTGTATTTTATTTTAAAATTTATTTTTTTAATTTTATACATTCATTTCGTTCAGTATCAAAAAATTTATTAAATAAATTTTTTGAGTTATCCACACTTTTCGCAAAAAAACATTTACGAAATATTTTTTTAGAGCGATAATTAAGATAGGTCGAATGAATGCAAAAAATTTTATATAAAGATATTAAATTTTTTCGCAAAGTGCGCACTTAAAAATAATCTCGTTCTGATCGCGTCTGACGCGAAAGGGACTCAAATAAAATGGCAGCAAAGAAAAAGAAAGCAGCTTCTAAGAAAAAGAAAGCTACAAAAAAGAAGAGAGCTTAATACTCTCCTTGGTCTCGCTAAAAATAATTTGCGAGATTTCCCACTTAAGCAAAAATCGCCTTCTGGCGGTTTTTGCTTTTGCCTCATCGAGAGAATCGCCGATGAGGCGATTTTATGATAGTATGGCCATAACTATGTCTTTTTTCAGCAAAATATTTGGTGATAATAATACGAGATATATAAAGCAGATACAGCCGATTGTAGATAAAATAAATGCCCTAGAGCCGGCTATTTCGGCGTTGTCGGATGATGATCTTAATCTTAAGAAAGATGAATTGAAGCAGAAGTTGCTAGAAGGTAAAACTCTTGATGATATTTTGCCGGAAGCCTTTGCTTCTGTGCGAGAAGTAGCAAAGCGCACACTTGGCCAAAGGCATTTTGATGTACAACTGATGGGAGGTATAGCTATGCATCAAGGCAACATCACTGAGATGCGTACGGGTGAAGGTAAAACTCTGGTTGCCACTCTACCAGCTTTTTTGAATGCTCTCTCTCGCAAAGGTGTGCATGTGGTGACCGTCAACGACTATTTGGCCAGAAGAGATGCTGCCTGGATGGGGGAAATATATGGAGCACTTGGTATGAAGGTTGGAGTGATAGCGCATGATAGTAGTTTTTTGTACGATGGTGAGCTAAAAGCTAAAAGTTTAGAACTTAACCCCAATCTCCAAGTTTCAAGCTTAGATAAAGAAAGAGATGAGAAGGGGGCTTTCCACATAGTATCTGATTTTTTGAAACCATGTTCTCGTAGAGAAGCGTATGGAGCAGACATTACTTATGGTACAAATAGCGAATTTGGTTTTGATTATTTGAGAGACAATCTGGAATACGATCCTTCTCTTGTGAGACAGATAGAGCACCATTTTGCCATAGTGGACGAGATAGACTCCATACTTATAGATGAAGCTCGCACGCCACTCATAATATCTGCCGCTTCTAGTGATTCAGATGATTTTTATAAAAAGTTTGCTGGGGTAGCAGAAAAACTAAAAGAAGAACAACATTACACCAAAGATGAAAAGCTTCATGCCATATTTATAAATGACGATGGCATAAGCAAAGCAGAGCAAATACTTGGTATTTCCAATATATATGCAGAGGGTGGAGTGAAGATGGTGCACCATCTAGAGACCGCTCTAAAGGCCAAAGCCCTATATAGCAAAGACAAAGAATATGTTCTACGAGATAATGAGGTGGTTATAGTAGACCCATATACGGGCAGATTGCAACCGGGCCGTAGATGGTCTGAGGGTTTGCACCAAGCGATTGAAGCTAAAGAAGGGCTAAATATACAAAAAGAAAGTAGGACTTTTGCTTCTATAACCTACCAGAATTATTTTAGGATGTATAAAAAGCTTAGTGGTATGACGGGCACAGCGGCAACTTCGAGTGAGGAATTTTATAAAGTTTATGGGCTTGACACTATAAGCATTCCTACAAACAAACCATCTTCTAGAAAAGACCACAACGATCTTATATTTCAAACCGAAAAAGGCAAGCTCAAAGCTATTGCTCGTAAAGTAAAGAATTGCAACAGAAAGGCCAGCCCGTACTTAAAGGCACC
>JBBTQZ010000040.1:0-12840 GCA_038065435.1 Patescibacteria group bacterium
TTTGCCGATTATAGCGAAGAGTGTCTGGATGCCAAACCAGACGAAGAATGTACGAAAACTGATTTCAAATCTCGTGATACCGACGGTGATGGTTGGTGGGATGGTATAGAAGCCTTGTTTTAATTAATTTAAGATCATATTAGCAATTAGCACCTGTTGCTAATATGATGGCTATTTTGTAGTATCTGAAATAGATGGAAATTTGAAAGGAGAAGAAAATGAAGATTATCACCGACCCTATTTATGGGGTTATAGATATTAGTCCGGTTTTACCCATGATCGAGGCTCCAGAATTCCAAGCACTTCATGATAAGCAGCAACTGGGGCTAACTGCCCTAGTTTATAGATCTGCTACTCATACCAGGTTTGCCCATTCTGTCGGTGCCTATCACCGCACCCGCCTACTGACTGATCGGTTTTTGACCCAAGGGCGGATTACCAAAGTTGAGGCAGAAGCTCTTTGCGCTTTTGCTTTATACCACGACATAGGCCATGGCCCGCTCTCTCATGTGACGGAGGATTTTTATCCGGACCACAAAGAAAAGACGGCAGAATTAGTATCAAATCTAAGAGGTCCTATAGAATTATGCGGTGTCGATACTGATCTGATGTTACAAATGGCTCGCCACGAGCATCCTTTGGCTATGGCTGTTTATGACAAAAACGTTGGTACCGAAAAAATGGATTATTTAGCAAGGGACGGTATGAATACCATTTTATGCCAACCGGCCGGTCTTGCTTATCTGCCCAATTATGTTCTTTATCATGAAGGGCAGATTGCCATAGATTCAAAAGCGATTGAACCGGTCTTGGATCTGATGAACTTCTACATGAGGATGTTCAAAGAAGTTTATTTTCGTAAGGCTCTCGTCATAGCCCAAAGAATGTTGCATAAAGCCATTCACCTGATGATGGTTGTAGGCGAGCTCGACAGTCAGCGTTTATCAAAAATGACGGCCTCCGAACTTTGTGGAGCGATGAGTGTGTCTAAAAAAAAGACAGTGTGTCATCTCTACTATTGTTACAAAACACGCCATTTGTTCAAAGAGGCGATAGTAATCCGGCCAGAAAAGTTTGCGGAAGAGACTCGTATTGCCCATAAAGCTATAAAAGTCTTTACTGGCGATGCCGTTACTATGAATAAATTACTGTCTGCTCCACATCTGCAAAAAGCTAATCATGAGAAACTGCTTCTTTTGGAGTGCGATATTGCGCGTCTTGCAAATGTAGCGTCACGCGATGTTCTTTTGGTGCCCCCGTTTAATCCGGAACGTTTTGAAGCAAAGGATGTACCCGTTCTTCTCAATAATGGAGAACTGTGTTCACTCAAGGCAAATCGACCAGCACACTTTGCCAGCATGGACGAAATAGCTCATTCCTATCAGGCCTTACGGGTTTGTGTGCATCCTATGCACAGGGAGCTGTTTAGCGAAGAATCCGTAGCCTGCAAAGTGCGGGACCTTCTTTGTTCTTGATAATGTCCCGCTCTCGACTACCGGTCGGAGCGGGGCTTTTTTTGAAATTTGTACTATAATAATTTAATGCAACTTTATCTTTACTCTTTTCTTAGCGTTATTTTGGTTAGCCTGATCTCGTTTATTGGTGTTTTCGCTCTGTCTCTCAAACAGGAAATACTCAAAAAATATGTCTTTGTATTGGTCAGTCTCGCCGTCGGAGCTTTGCTTGGAGACGCATTTTTACATTTGCTTCCGGAGTCTTTTCTGGAGATAGAGAATACTCGTTTGCTGTCGCTCGCTATCATAGGGGGTATTTTTATTTTTTTTATTTTGGAAAAGTTTTTTCACTGGCACCATCACGACACCGAATGCAATCCGCACCATAGCGTGAGGAGGCTTATTTTTGTCTCTGATGGTGTACACAATTTTGTTGATGGTCTGCTTATCGGAGCAAGTTTTTTGATAGATACAAAGCTTGGGTTTGCCACTACCGTAGCGGTGATACTGCATGAGATACCTCAAGAGATAGGCGATTTTGGAGTGCTCGTGCACGCTGGGTATACCAAATCTGAAGCTCTTTTTTGGAACTTTTTCTCCTCCCTATTTTCTGTAGCTGGCCTTATAACCGTTCTTATATTTAAAGATCTAGCGAATAGCCTATCTCTATGGCTCCTACCTATAGCGGCCGGAGGCTTCATATATGTAGCTCTTTCTGATTTGGTACCTGAATTGCACAAAACAAAAACGGCGAGTGCCATATTGTTGCAACTCGTCGCTATTGCTGTAGGTATATTTGCTATGTACCTACTCTTGTTTTTAGAATAATTATGATAGATGTTTGGAAACAAGCTTGGTCATCTCAAACATATTGACCACTCCTTTACCGCCGAAAACTTTCTTTAGATTGTCGTCTGCGTTTATATTGCGCCTATTCTTCGCATCCTGAAGGTTGTTCTTCTTTATATAAGCCCAAAGTTTTTTTACTACTTCTGATCTAGGCAAAGGGCCATTGCCTACTACCGCCGCTAGGTCGGCACTCACAGTTAATGGCTTCATAAAAGCCGCGTTTGCTTTTCTTGGCATATTGTAATGTTAACGATTAATTGACCAATAATAATACTATGGATTAAAGAATACAGCTTTGGCTTAAAAAAGCAACCCAACCAAGTGGATATGGGTAGGCTTTCCCTACTCGGCTATAATTATAGGCATTGCAACAGAAGCATCGTTTTCGGAGAGACCAGAAGGATTATCTTTGTGCAGTATGAGTGTCGCTCTTCCTGTATAATTTTCGGGTACTTTTATATCTGCTCTAAAAGGCACGAAGTTTGTAGTCATCCAATTTATTTCGCCTGTAATTCTATCGGGCCCTGCTTGGGCTATGCCGGTAGCGAGTCTCTCTCCTTTACTCCCCAAAACTTCTATAGGGAAACTTGCTTCAAAGAACCAGTACCCTCTCGCTTCGCCCAAGACAGAAAATTCTTTGCCCACTACTGCTCCCGCAAAAGGCAGTTCTATTTTTATCATATCGTTGGAGGCATTTTTATAAATAATTTTTTGTTGTAGTTGCCCCCCTTCTTTTTGCTTTTCTTGTATTTTGATCACTTTAGGGGCACCACTTTTCCAAGCTAAGAGTAAAACCACCGCAATCAAAACCACCAAAATTAAAAATATTTTTTTCATAATTATATTGTTTTATTATTACATTATTTCTATCTGAAAATTTACTTTATCTCCTGCGAAAATGTCTTCTTTTTTGCGGATTTGGGCTTTGAGGGGCAGAAGATAGCTCTCGGAGCGCTTGTCATAAAATATAGAAGTGCGCCAAGCTGTCTTTCCACAAGTAGCTTTGACTCTAAGTGAGCTCCAGCCTCTGTGCAAATTTTTGTATTTTTTGCGCAAATTTAGAGTAAGCTTTTTGGGCAAAGATACAAAATGCCATGCCGCTACCGCTCCCGGATAAAGCCAAACCTCTGCTTTGAATTTGTATGTCATTCAAGTTCTACACTAATTATCCGATGGGTGGAGTATCTCATCGCTTTCGGTAACTTTTCTATTCAAGCTACTAATAAAGAAATTTAGCTCTAGCTTGTCGTTAAAAGCCTCTGGACTTAACTCTTTGATCTTATTTATTTGATAAATTAAGTTTTTATTATTGAATTCAGTCTCTGCTTCAAGTTGTTCTACAAACTTTTCAAGCGTCATAGCTTTGTCGTAATTATCCGGATATTTTTCTGTTAATTCTTCTATTTTTTCTAAAATAAATTTGGAAATCGCATTGGTTATCATGGCGTCTCTCTCTACTTGATTAGCAAGTCTGTTTATCTTTATATCCTCACTATCAAACCCTCCTTTTTCTATTGGTGGATTTTCGATAGGGCTGGAGTCTTTTTTGCCGAATAAACCTTCAAACATAATTTTTGGCTATTTTGTAATACATATAATGGTATCAAAAATGTAAAAAAATAGTAAGTTTACTTCTTTTTAATCAAAGTTGATGGCGAAGTTGTACATTCCCATAGAGCATAAGCCGTCTAGTGTACTACCTGCTTTTTGGGCTGGCACTTCTATTTCGGTTATACCTGAAATAGGAAGACTTTTTCTGTATTTCAAACTCGGTATTACCAAAGCTGATGAGCAATCAAAGGTACCGTTTGTTTCCATTCGAATAATTGTCGGTATTTCTGCTTTGGCCTCTGTCTTTCTTGGGTAGTAACCGCCCTTGGCTCTTATGGTGATGATCTGTTTACCATCTTCTATTCTTACATTGTCTTCGTATAAGTTATTTTTCGGTTCATTACTTTGAGATATTGCATTTTCTCCTCCAAACAGTATCCACCCCCATATTAGAAGCCCGATCAAGAGTATTATTGTGGCTGGTTTACTTTTCATGTTTAGAGGTTAAAAAATGGTGAGATGATGCCTTGTGCTACAAGAGCACTAACAAAGTTTAACATTCCGAAAAATATAACTACAAGCCCCGCTGTCTTGAAAAATATACCAGACTGTAATTTTTTGTTTATCCAAAGTGAGCTAAAGCTCAAAAGAGCGAGGACTGGCAGTGTACCAAGGGCAAAAGTGAACATCATAAACGCCCCTGTTACGAAGTTGCCTGTGGTGAGGGTGTAGATCTGCATTGATTGAGTGAAGCCACAAGGCAGAAAAAAGGTAGCCACTCCGAGTAGAACAGGCGTAAGTGTGTGGTTTAAATTTTTAAAGCTATGTATTTTTTTACCGATAAAGCTTGGAATGGTCGGTTGGAATTTTTTTACCCATGGAAATACATCAAGAAGGTTTAGGCCAAGAATCAGAAGCACTATAGCAACCAATAAACTAAAGATAAAGGTTCCGGTTGACCCAAACTGAAAGACTGATCCCAAGGCTCCGATTGTTCCGCCGAGAATAAAGAATGATACAAGACGGCCGACATGAAAAAGCATTTGAGGTTGGACCCCACCACCTTTTTTGGCGAAGCTCGCTGATACAGAAAGTACTAGTCCTCCCACTACAGCCATGCAGGTGGAGACAGATGCTATAAGACCTACTACAAACGCCGTGCTGTAGCTTACTTGAGAAGTTGTGATCAAATTTACGATGCCAAGTTTTTGCAAAATAATAAAGATAGCAATAAAAACTCCAGCGATAGGTAGAGCCATATAAAACTCAGACCACTTGGCCGAATGTTCACGTTTTTCAAGAGAAAGAGTATAGCCGTGAGGTCTTAATATTTCGCTCAAATCGCGAGCTATATGCTCTGGCTCTTTATCGCCAAACTTTCCCGTCACCTCCATATTAAAATGTTTTAATGAAGCTTTTACTCTCGTTATTTCGGGCAGCTCTCCCAATTCATTTTCTACTAAGAGCACGCATGCGCTACAATGCATACCGTTTACATGAAATTTATATGTTTTTAATATTGGATCATTCATTTTATTCGTTCTATTTATATTTTCTTTGTTTTAATTCTAAGGGAATTTGCCACTACCGATACGCTGGAGAGGGCCATGGCAAAACCAGCGAATACAGGGTTTAGAAGCCAACCAAAAACAGGGTAGAGAATTCCCGTGGCAAGCGGGATGCCTATTATATTGTATATAAAAGCCCAAAAAAGATTTTGTTTTATACCTCGCATCGTTAGTTTTGAGAGTTTTATCGCTTTGACCAATTTGGAGATATCTCCACCGAGAAGGGTGATACCTGCCGACTCTATGGCCACATCCGTGCCAGTACCCATAGCAATACCGACATCAGCTTGGGCGAGAGCCGGCGCATCGTTCACTCCGTCCCCTGCCATAGCCACTATCTTACCTCCTGTTTGCATCTCTTTTATTTTATTGAGCTTATCTTCTGGAAGTACATGGGCTACCACATCGTCAATACCGACAAGCGAAGCTATGTATTTGGCTGTCTCTCTGTCATCGCCCGTGAGCATTACCACTTTTATTCCAAGTTTGTGAAGATCAGCAATCGCTTGTTTAGAGGCAGATTTTATCTCATCTGCGACCATGACAAACCCTAGGATTTTTTCTTTGGTTGCAAGGATTACTGGTGTTTTGCCTTGAGCGGTAAATTTCTGAAGTTTCTCTATGTCCAAAGTAAGTTCCAAATCATTGATCAATTTTGCATTGCCAGCAAAATATTCTATTTCGTCTATTTTCCCCCTTACTCCCCTACCCTGCAATGCTTCAAAAGCGGAAACATCTAGGGAGGGGATATTTTTTTCTGCCGCATAATCCACAATGGCGTGCGCTATGGGATGTTCGGATCTTTTCTCAAGTGAGGCGAGGATTGATACAAGTTCATTGTCTTTTAAATTTGAGAGATTTTGTATATCGACCAGAGTTGGCTTCCCTTTGGTGATGGTTCCTGTTTTATCAACTACAACTGTATTAACTTTATGGAGTTTCTCTAATGTTGCCGCATCTTTGATAAGTATTCCTTCTTTAGCACCCTTACCAACTCCCACAATGATTGCCGTTGGTGTTGCAAGACCAAGCGCACATGGACATGCAATCACGAGAATACCGACAAATGATACGAGGCCGAATGACAAAGCTTGAGAGAACCCAAGATATTGTGATCCAAAAATAAGCCAAGCACCGAGAGTAAGAAAAGCAATTACAAGAACAATCGGCACGAACACCGATGAGATCTTATCTGCAAGCGCCTGTATCGGAGCCTTGCTGCCCTGAGCGTCCTCAACCATTTTAATTATCTGGGCGAGGAGTGTTTCGGATCCGACTTTTGTTGCCTTAAAGGTGAATGATCCACTTGTATTAAGAGTGCCAGACACAACACTATCGCCAATCTTTTTCTTGGCTGGCATTGGCTCACCTGTAACCATGGACTCATCAATAAAGGAGCTTCCTTCAGTTATAACGCCATCAACAGGAATCTTTGCTCCTGGCTTTACGATAATGAAGTCTCCATGCTTAACGTCATTTACAGAAACCTCTACTTCTTCCCCATTACGAATCACAAGAGCGGTTTTTGCCTGAAGATTGAGAAGTTTCTCAATAGCATCGCCCGTCTTAATCTTTGATCGTGCTTCAAGATACTTACCGAGAGCAATAAAAGTAATGACCACAATCGTCACGTCGTAGTATTGGTAGTCAACGTTTATGAATGGACGGAGAACATCCTCAAAAGCACTGACTACAAAACTGTATAAAAAGGCAGCAACCGTACCGATACCGATAAGCGTATCCATGTTTGCCTTGCCGTAGCGAAGAAATCTGTAAAAACCGAGAAGATACGGTTTTCCTACGACAAAAAGGATATATGTGGCAAAAATAGGAAGGAGATGATGGAAGAACTCTTTGAGTGTATAGCTCATTGCAGAAAGAACTCCATACTCGGCGAGAATGTCCCAGCCCATAATGAAAGCTGCAAATATTGCGAGAGGAATGGCTGAGAATACCTTTCTGCGCATGTCGGCAACCTCCGCAAGTTTTTCTTTTTTTGATTGATTAAGTCCTAAGTGCGCAGCGTGCTCATCTGCTGACATTCCCATCTCCTCGGCAGTGACGGGAACATCCAATGAGTAACCCAAGGGCTCGATGTGTTTCGAGAGATCGTGTGGAGTTGTCTTTGAAGGGTCAAAAGAAAGCTTCGCTTTTTCCGTACCGTAATTTACTTCCACCGAATGCACCCCATCAACTTTCTTAAATGTCTTCTCAATGACCGAAGAGCATGATGCGCAATGCATTCCTTTTACATTATATGTTTGTGTATGCATATTATTTATAGTGAGTTAGTCGAACTATTTTCTCTTAAGTTTATAAACCTTTAGAACTTCACCGATGGCTTTATCAGATGTGCCGCTTTTTATCTGCTTCACTACGCAGTGCGACAAATGATGCTCCATCAGCATATCTTCTATATTAGAAAGTCCTTGTTTTATTGCGGAGCTTTGGGTTATTACATCAATACAGTATGTACCATTCCCTAGCATTTTCTGAAGTCCACGCACCTGACCTTCTATAAGCTTTAAACGGCGAATTAACTTGTTTTTATCCATTTCGTATTTCATACCCTACAGTATATACCCCCCTAGGGGTATTTGCAAGTCCTTCTGTGTGGATAGCTAACCTAGTAGGGTTTCCCTACTTACTTCTGATTGCGGTAAAAGAAAGAGCGCACGTACCCGAAGGTCGTGCGCCTGACTGAGAATTTTAGGCTTCAGATTTGCCTTTCTCTAAGACTTCAATAGCCTCGACAAGCTCGTGGTAGAGAATAAAGTGTTCTTCTGCGTACGGAAGATAATACTTTACTGTCTCTTCGATCTTCCTCCTCCTCTTCTCTTCTGTGCAACTCCACAGCGTCAGAGTGTTGTGTAGTCGGTCGGCGAGTTTTATAAGAAAAAACTCTCGAGGAGCAAAACGAAATCGAGAATGGTACAGTATGTCCCGCTCTGTTTTAGACCCATAATCCTCTTCTGGTGGTTTTGTCATATATTCGACCAGAAGTGCGACTTTGTCGCCAAATTCTATTCGTACTCTTTCTATTGTCCAAGATTCGATATCTTCGACAATATCATGCAAGAGTGCCGCTACGATAATCTCGTAATCTTTGACTCTCAGATAGTCAATGAGAATAAGCGTTACGGCCCGAATATGTTCGAAATATCGTGTTTCTTTGTCGTCTCGGTAGATTCCGCGAAAAGCATCTTTGGCTATTTGGTACGCCTTTTCAATGAGCTTGTAACGCGGATCAAGTGTGGGGAAAAAACAAGAAATCCTTTTAAAGAATGTTCCTCTGTTTTCCGCAGCTTTCAAAAAATCCATCCTTGCGAGCATGATTCTCTCCCTTCTAATATCTAGAATAACACGCACTAATTACAATGTCAAAAACAATGATTGCATAAGTTCAGAAACATATGAGACCCACCTTTCTTACAGAAGCTGTCTACTCATTGGACTTTTTGTTCGCATTGCTTACAAAAATTCTCAATAAGTTTTGCAATTGGATCCCAGCTCAATCTCACCCGTTCGCGTGTGCGCAAAACCGCGCTCGCGGTCGGTCGTTCGTTGCCTTAAGCTCTAATGAGCCCTGCCCGCCGACGAGGCGGGGCGAATTTGATTGGGTGGAGGATTAGGTTTTGTTACAAATTTTCCAGTCAAATACACAGACAGGGGTAGGAGTATCACCATTTGCAGTATAGGAGTCAAACCAACATCAAAATACGGAATTAGTGGCATAGAGCTTGTATACCCCCACTTATCAATAAATAGTGCGTATTGCTCTATCCATACCGCTATAAAGAAAGATATTACTGCAAGTGCAAAAATATCTTTTATATTCAGATCAGTAATCCACACAGTATTTCTCTTTGGGAGAGAGACAATCCCATAAACAGATAATGTTACAGTGATATCACCAAATGTGGCAATAAAACATGGAACAAAATGCTGTATGAATGATTCGTATACCGAATATAGAGGCGCGTGAGCATTCTCCCAAATTAGATGCAGTACAAAGGATATTGCAATAAGGTAAACAATTTTCTTCATCTACATGTTTTATTAAAATAAGCTTTTTTATTCTACTTGTCCCGCCCGTAGCTTTGCAACCTACCCGTCCTATGGCGTGTCTCGCGGGGAGCGTAGGAGGGACCTTTATTCCCTTTTGGATTTGGTGCGGGCGATTTCGGTTAGTCCCTTTTTACGCAAGCGGACACTTTGTGGGGTGATTTCCAGATATTCATCATCAGACATTATTTCCAAGCCACGTTCAATATTGATTTCAAATGGTTTTACCAGATAGATATTTTCATCGGAACCGGCAGCACGCATGTTGGTAAGCTGTTTACCTTTGGTCGGATTGACCACCATATCGTCGCCTTTAGCGGTATTGCCGACTACCATCCCTTCGTAGATATTTTCGCCCGGACCAATATACATTTCGCCTCGAGTTTGCAGATTCGCTAAAGAAAAGCCAAGCGCTTTGCCGTTCGCCATCGAAGTCATTGATCCGACCGCTCGTCTGCTGATCTCGCCAACATATGGCCGGAAGCCGATCACACGGCTGGCGAAGATTCCCTCACCTTTGGTGTGGATAACAAATTGATTGCGATAACCCAACAGACCGCGAGTAGGACTTTCAAAAATGATTCGCACCCGATCCCCTTCTGTTTTGAGATCGGTTATAATCGCTCCTCGTTTAGACAGTTTTTCGATGACCGCACCCTGAAATTCGGCTGGCACTTGAACGGTTACTTCTTCAAAGGGCTCACTTTTGACTCCATCAATTTCCTTAATAATCACTTGGGGTTGGGAGACCTGAAGTTCGTAACCTTCACGACGCATGTTTTCAAGCAAGATCGCGATGTGAAGTTCGCCACGACCGGAGACTCTCATTTCATCGCGAGTCGTATCAACCTTTAGACCGACATTGATCTCCAGCTCTCTTTCCAGACGCTCACGAATTTGGCGGCCGTTGACAAACTTCCCTTCACGTCCGGCAAAGGGTGAATCATTGACCAAAAAATTTAGGACGATTGTTGGTTCATCGACGGCGATGGCTGGTAGCAATTCGGTGTTCTCTCGATTGCTCACGGTGTCGCCGATGTAGATTTCGGGCAATCCGGCAAACATGACGATATCGCCGGTCAGCGCTTCCGGTACGACAGTTCGATTGGTGCCTTCAAAAGTGAAAAGTTTGGTGATCTTGCCTTTCTCTTTCTTACCTTTTGAATTTAAAGCAAAGATGGTTTCGCCATCGCGCATCTGGCCCTGATAGATTCGAGCAATACCGACTCGTCCCAAATAATTGTCGTAACCGAGATTAAAAACTTGAGCCAGCAAATGATCACTCTGAGCCCCTTTTTGAGCCGATGCTACCGGTACCACCTCAAGAATTAATTCTAGGAGTGGCTTTAGATCGACACGAGGATCAGAAAGTTCTTTCATGGCCACGCCATCTTTACCGATGGTATAGATAGTCTTGAAATCGAGCTGTTCGTCAGTTGCGCCGAGCTCCATAAATAATTCAAGGATTTCTTCATGAGCTCGTTCGGGATCAGCCGCGGGTTTATCGATTTTGTTCAAAACGACAATCGGCTTGTGGCCAAGCTCAAGCGATTTTTTCAGGACAAAACGGGTCTGGGGCATCGGGCCTTCTTGAGCGTCGACGACCAGAAGTACCGAGTCGATCGATCGCAATACCCGTTCGACTTCGGAACCAAAGTCAGCATGGCCGGGGGTATCGACAATATTTATTTTTGTTGGCTCACGGCCAGAATCAACCGCCGGATAAATAGCAGAAGTATTTTTGGCATAAATCGTAATCCCGCGTTCTTGTTCTAGAGCGTTGCTGTCCATACTAACGCCAGTTTCGATCATACCGGTCTCACGCATCAAAGCATCGGTCAAAGTGGTTTTGCCGTGGTCGACGTGAGCAATAATGGCGATGTTTCTGATTTCCATAGTTTTTGATTTATGGTCCTATAACTACTCTAAGAAAGTCAGGGCCTTGCCTTGTCGGTTTGCTCGACCAGTTCGACCGATACGATGGACGTAGTCGTCATAAGTGGCGGGCAAGTCAAAGTTGATAACATGGCTTACATTGTCGATATCGAGACCACGAGCAGCGACGTCGGTGGCGATCAGCGCTTGGAGACTATTGTTTTTGAACAAGCCCAAGGCTTTCTGACGTCGAGATTGATTTTTATTGCCATGGATTGATTCGGTTTTAATCCCTCGCTCGGCTAGAATTTTGGACAGCTTTTCGACGCCGTGTTTGGTGCGGCCAAAGATCAGAACCTTGCTAAATTCTGGTTTGGTCAAGAGGTCATGCAAGACGTCGATCTTATTTTTGCCCGGAGTAATCCGGACAACATCTTGGTCAATGTTTTTTGACGTAGTTTGGGTTTTGACTGAAATACGGACCGACTCGGCCATAAATTCACCAATCAGCTTCTCAATTTCTGAAGATAGAGTGGCAGAAAAGAACAGGGTCTGACGGCCTGTAGGCATGAGCGCCATGACCGAGCGCATGTCGGCTAAAAATCCCATGTCTAGCATTCGATCGGCTTCATCGAGAACAATTGTTTTGAAAGTGGTGAGGTTGATTGCTTTACGGTTGATCAAGTCCTTCAGACGACCTGGGGTGCCAATAATGAAATTGTTGAAATGGCGCAATCCTCGTAGTTGAACCCCAATCGGGGTGCCCCCATAACAAGAAAGTGAAAATTTTTTTAGATTTTTAGTAAATTCCTTGAGTTCGCTATCGATCTGAACGACTAATTCGCGGGTGGGTACGATGATTAGAACCTGTTCCTGTCGGTTCCCGAGTACTTTATTTATGAGCGGTAGCAAAAAAGCGGCAGTTTTACCGGTGCCGGTGTTTGCAATACCGACCAGATTAGCCCCTTTTAAAATAAACGGAATGGCTCGATCTTGAATCGGGGTTGGCGAAAGGTAGCCTTTGTCCGCGATAGCCTGCTTCAGATGTTGCTCAAAAGCAAAATCACCAAACTGGTGTTCGGGCTTAAAATGGTCGATCTCTTCAGTGATCACGGCTTTGTTGATGAACAGAGCCGGGTCAATGTGTTGACTATTAGGGGATCGACGGCCAAATCTGCGAGCTGTGCCACTATGGCTGCGAGTTCTAGAAGAACTCCCAAAATGACTTCGGGGGCCCCGAGAAGAAAATTTTTTTTGATACATATTTACTTGCGAGAGCGAACCTCATTCTATATTTCTCAAATGAGTTTTTGAGCTCATAACGATAATGCTGGCCGTTAGATTAATGGTGGCCGGGCGGTCTCGCAAGTTTTAATAAAATTCAAGGTTCGGACAATTTGCCAGCGCCTCTAAAGCAAAAACCAGTGAGAATACGTTACTCCGCAAGTATAGCACATTAGAAGTAATTCTGTCAAAAA
>JBBTQZ010000041.1:0-4412 GCA_038065435.1 Patescibacteria group bacterium
CACCGGCCGTCAGGCCTTCTAGTACATCGTCCCCAGTGAAGCTGTCGTCCCCATCTTTTATGAGGTTATTTTTCTTGCCGTAACTATTGAGGGTTCTGGTGAGAGCCGTCTTGAAGCCAGTGGTATGGGTACCACCCTCGCTGTTGTAGATGTTGTTGGCGAAGGGCATCAGCCTAGCTGATATGTCGTCCACATACTGCAAAGCCACCTCCACGGATTCGAAATTATCGTTTTGTTTTTGTACATAAAAAATGTTTTTGTGTATAGGCTTTTGGGTATGGTTGTAGAAACGGATCAAAGACATAAGTCCACCCTCAAAATAGAAAGTCATACTGGGTGCATCATAGGAGTTTTCTCGCATATAGAAAACATCCTCATTTATTTTATTTTCCACTTTTCGCAAATCCAAGACAGAAATACGCAAACCTTTTACCAAATAAGCTTGTTGTCGCATATGATGCACGATGCGTTCAAAATCCAATTGTATTTCTTTGAAGATCTCTATATCGGGCTCAAAGGTAATGATGGTGCCGTTTAGTTTGGATGAACCAATCTTTTTTACAGCGGCTTTTCTTTTGCCTTTTGAATACTCCTGCATATATGCCCCTCCATCACGATGGACTTCTGCCTTCATATACACCGAGAGAGCGTTTACCACCGAAGCCCCGACGCCATGCAGACCTCCAGATACTTTGTAACCTTCCCCACCAAATTTACCTCCAGCATGAAGGGTGGTAAGTATGGTTTCCAGAGCAGAAACTTTGGTTTGTTTGTGCGTATCTACCGGTATGCCTCTGCCATTATCCGCTACGCGTACCCTGTTGTTTGGCAACAGAACTATCTCTATGTCATTGGCGAAATCACCCATCGCTTCGTCACGAGAGTTGTCAAATATTTCCCAAATCAGATGATGCAAGCCATCAGGCCCCGTGGTGCCTATATACATACCAGGCCTCTTGCGCACCGGCTCCAGCCCTTCCAAAACTGTTATAGAATCGGCCCCGTAGGAGCCTTCTTTGTTTTTCTTTTTATCCATATTTTGCTATGATTACCTATTATTATAGCAAATTGGAATCTCAAAAGAAAGCATTAAATAAAGTCAAAAAAGACCAATGGCCGAATTTATTATCCCCACAGACAAAGAAAAAGAGCTTATAAAAAGCCTAGAAGAAAAGCAGGACACCGAAAGTCTTCGGATCAAGCGCTATCTCTCTATGCCGGATCTTTCTAGAACGGAGGGCAGTCCTTTGAAGGAGATTGTAGACAGAGCCTCAAAGACCAAAAGTTTAGAAGGATTTGATGTAATAAAGATCCCAGAAATAGTGCCGACCGATATCCTTTTTGACTTGTTCAATATGCCTGAGGGTCATCCTGCTCGCGGTAAGTCCGATACTTACTATGTAGATTCTCAAAATGTATTACGTACGCACGACACTGTTTTTTGGTATTACTACCTCAACCACCCAGATATAAAAAAGAGAATAGAAAACAAAGAGACTCTTGGCTGTCTGTGTTATGGCAAGGTGTACCGTAAAGATGAGATAGACGCGAGGCATATGAATGTCTTTCACCAATTCGGCGGACTCCTTATAGCCCCAGACTTTGAACAAACAATTACCCCGGACGATCTAAAAACAGCTCTGACAGATGTTGCCGTGAGTATTTTCGGTAAGGATACAGAATTTAGATTTTACGACCACAATTTCCCTTATACTGACCCAAGTTTTGAGATGGAAGCTTTTATAAACGGCGAATGGGTAGAAATGCTGGGCTCTGGCATGGCAAGAAAGAGTGTTCTTTCAAATTTGGGTTTAGAAAACTATCATGGGTGGGCTTTCGGTTTTGGCTTGGAGAGGCTCGCCATCGCCTCTATGTCGCTACCAGATATTCGTCTTTTGTGGTCTAAGGATGAAAGGGTGTTGAAACAGCTTCACCTTGGTCAGAAATACAAAGAAGTAAGCAAATACCCTTCTATAATTCGCGATATATCTTTCATTAGCAACAAAGATTTTTCTCCCAACGACTTTTTTGACCTAATACGCGAAGTAGCTGGAGATGATATAATGGAAGAGGTCAAACTTTTGGATCAGTATGAAGATGATCAAAAATTCGGCGAGAGCAAAAAGAGCTTTACCTTCCGTATAGTCTATCGTTCTTTGGAGCGGACCCTGCTTGGTACAGAAGTGGACCTACTCCACTCTAAGCTAGAGAGTAAGGCAAAAGAACTCTTTGACGTAGCTTTGAGGTAATGTAGATTGATTTTTTATATAATTATATTATAATAAAACAGTGACAGAGATAATGACTTACATATTTTTGTTTATCGCACTTTATTTTGAGGTGTTTTTGCTTATAAATTATTTTGAGTTGGTGGATAATGAGAATAAATTGGAAGTAGGTAATGGCGATAAAGCCAAAATCGCTCCCGATTTTTTCCCATCTGTTTCTATTATAGTGCCTGTGTGGAACGAAGAGCGGACAGTTAGCAAGACCATATTTTCTTTGCTCAACCTAGATTATCCAAAAGATAAACTTTCTATTTTGGTGGTAGATGATGGTTCTACCGATAATACATGGCAGGTGTTGCAAGGATTTGCTATGGATAGCCGGATAAAGCTTCTTAGCAAACAAAATGGTGGCAAACACAGCGCTTTAAACTACGCCTTAGAATTTATAAACTCTGATCTGGTGGGCTGTTTGGACGCCGATTCTTACGTCAGCAAAAATGCTCTTCTAAAAATAACTCCCCACTTTAAAGAAGAGGAAATGATGGCCGTCACTCCCTCTATCATAGTTTTTGAACCAAAAGGTATACTTCAAATGATGCAGAAAGCGGAATATATGTTTGGTATTTTCTTACGCAGAGTATTTTCGCATCTTGGTGCCATATATATTACACCTGGCCCCTTCTCTATCTTCAGACGCTCCGTTTTCAATCAAATAGGAGAATATAGACATGCCCACAACACTGAAGATATGGAAATAGGTATGAGGATGCAGAAAAATGGTATGAAGATCGGCAATGCTCACGATGCCTATGTATATACCAGCACACCTTCTTCTATCAGAGCTCTTTATAAACAGCGCTTAAGATGGGTGTACGGATTTATAAGAAATGCTTTTGATTACAAAGATATGTTCTTTAAACCTCAATATGGACATTTAGGTGTAGCTATACTGCCTGCGGCTGGTTTCTCTATTGTATCCACCATGTATATATTTGGCTCCAATATTATAGATCTCGGCTCTTCTTTGTTTACAAAAATAAAAGAAATATATACAGTCGGTCTGTATTTTGGAGACTTGAATCTAGATCTTTTCTATTTTGATACCAGCATCATATTATTTATCTCTCTTACAACTATACTTGGGACGCTTTATATTATCGCCACCTCTAGAAAACTTGCGGGAGAAAAAGGCAAGTTTGGTTTAGACAGCCTATTGTTTATTATTCTCTATACGATCATAGCTCCGTTTTGGATGAGCAGAGCCATCTTCAATGCAGTATTTGCAAGAGAGACAAAATGGAGATAAACGGAAGCAAAATGACTACTGGTTTCAAAAAATACATTTATGCCTTTTTCATCACTACAGCTATTTTTATAACAGCCATATTTTTGAGCAACTATTTTAGCCAGAAGAGGCTCAATGAAATAAAAAACATAGAGAGTCGCATCGCCATAGATATACTAGCGAGCGAAACCCAGTTTGCCCTACTAGAAGAACTTTCTTGTGGTGATATAGGCAATACCTTTCTCTCCAAAGAACTAAACGAGCTTGGAGAAAAGCTTTCGTACACAGAAGAAAACAGAGGGTCGGATGATTTGGAAGTTTTGAATCTAAAAAGATACTATTCTCTTCTGCAAATAAAAGATTTTCTTCTATACCAAAAAGTAAAACAAAGATGTGGAGTGCCCAAAGGAGTACTCTCCCCCATTATTTATTTCTATTCCAACGAAGACGGCGAATGCGATGATTGCGAAAAAGAAGGCTTTGTACTCACTAGACTTAGAGAAGAATACCCAGAGTTTAGAGTGTATTCTTTTGATTACAACCTAGATCTTGGGGCGCTTGCCACGCTTATAAATATTTATGGTATAGAGAAAGACTTGCCTGCCATTCTCCTGAACGACCGCCTCTATTATGGCTTTAGGTCTTTGGATGAAATGAAGACTCTTTTGCCAGAACTCAAAAAAATAGACGCCGCTCGCCTCAAAGAAGCAGGTAAAGCAACTAGTACAAAACAATAATTTTTGTTAAAATAGTGCCTAGCAAACGTCGTATTTGCCGCCTTAGCTCAGTTGGTAGAGCAGCCGTTTTGTAAACGGCAGGTCGTCAGTTCAAGCCTGACAGGCGGCTCCAGAATCCGAGTTTCAGACAAAAGACCAACTTTTTGGTGGGACGCGCGAAGC
>JBBTQZ010000042.1:0-2402 GCA_038065435.1 Patescibacteria group bacterium
TCCAAAGGCTTTATGGTGTGCACGTTTAAAACTTTCACGGCTATGCCTTTTTCTGCCAAATTTTTTGCCACCACCATAGCTTTGTGTGTCAGAGCGCCAGTTGCTACCACACCCACTTTGGCATTCATAGGTGGGGCAAAGAAAACTTCTGCTTTACCAAGCTCTAGAGGAGTGTCTTCTGTAGTGATGATCGGCGTCTTTTCTCTAGCTAAGCGAATGTAGGCCGGTTCTTTTGTCTTGGCTATAGCGAGTGTAATCTTCTTTGCTTCTATAGCATCGCAGGGCGAAAATACTTGCATATTGGGCAACACTCGCATCAAAGCTATATCTTCTATCGCCTGATGTGTACCGCCGTCGGGACCAACAGAGATGCCACTATGACTTCCTACTATTACCACCTTGCGATCGTTGTAGCAGATAGTAGTGCGTATCTGTTCCCAATTGCGACCGGGGCTAAACATGGCATAAGAACTGGTGAAAGGTATTTTGCCCATGGCCGCCATACCACTAGCTACAGTAACTAGATTTTGCTCCGCTACTCCGACTTGCACAAAGCGTTCTGGAAATTGCCTGGCAAATAAGTGCATTTGGGTACTTTCCGTTAGGTCTGCGCAAAGACCCACTACATTTTTGTCCGCATCTCCAGCGAGTAGCAAGCCTTCACCAAAACCCTTACGAATCGGTATTCGTTCTACATCCTCGTCAAATATTTTTGGATTTAGGTTTAATTTTTCGTTAAGCATTTTTATTAGCCTAATTCTTACTTCTTAATTCAAACGACTATTCGTGTTCGCTTCTTATCTTTCCTTCTAGTGTACGTAGCTCTTTGAGCGCTTCTAATCCTTGTTCACGACTAGGCGGTTTGCCGTGCCATTCGTATTTGCGCTCCATAAAAGATACACCTTTACCCGGAATAGTGTTGGCTATTATAACCGAAGGCTTGCTATATTCCGCATGGGCTTGCCCCACTGCACCGATGATAGATTCAAAATTGTGCCCGTCTATCTTTTGTACATGCCAACCAAAAGCTCGCCATTTATCGCTGAGGGGCTCTAAAGGCATGATATCTTCCGTATAGCCTTCTATTTGTATATTATTGCGATCTACTATAGCTGTAAGATTTTGCAACCTTTCTTTAGAAGCAAGCATGGCCGCTTCCCAAACATTACCCTCTTCCAATTCCCCATCGCTCATAAGGCAATAAAATTGTTTACCGGAAGATTTGCCGTTGTCCATCTTATCGGCAAGGCTCATACCAGTCGCTTGAGAAAGTCCGCACCCCAAAGGGCCGGAACTATTCTCTAGGCTAGGCAAATATTCTCTGTGAGGATGGCCCTGAAGCTTTGTGCCAAATTTGCGTAAAGTCTTAAGCTCTTCTATCGGGAAATAACCCGCATGCGCCATGGCGCTGTATAGTACCGGAGCTATATGTCCATTGCTCAAAATGAGCCTGTCTCTATCTTGCCAGTTTGGATTTTCTGGCTCGTGCCTCATTATATGAAAAAAAAGTGCAGTAAAAATATCTGCCATACCAAGCGGTCCGGCACTATGTCCACTCCCCGCTTCTATCAGAGATTCTATGATGGACTTTCGTATATTATTTGCTGTCTCTTCTAAGAATTTTATTTTTTGATCATCAAGAGTAAGCATAGTTACTCAATTATAAACCCTAAACCCCAAACACCAAAACTATTTTGTGAATTCAATATTTGAAATAATCTATAATTTTTAAATATTTTTTAATTTTTCTATAGCGTCTGCAGTGTCGGGAGAATTGAAGATGGCGGAGCCAGAGATGAGGCGAGAGGCGCCGGCCGAAATAAGAGCTGGGGCAGTCTCAAAGTTTACTCCGATATCTATTTGTATAGGTATGGATGGATGGCTTTTGTGGAAACTGGAAATTTTTGACAAAACTATTTTGTCTAGTTCTACTTGATTGTAACCGATTTTATCGTTTCCCATAAATTGTACGAAATCTATAAACGGCAAAAATTCAAGCAGAGAAGCGACGTCCCCAGAAGGTTTTATAGCAAGACCCACTTCACATTCCGCATTCTTTATGGTGTCTATGCAGACTTTCACATGATCAGTAGAGTCTATGTGTATAACGAAACCCTTAAAACCGATGGAGATAAAATCTAGCAAATATTCCACTGGGTGTAGAACGAGCATGTCTAGCTCTATGTCAAAATCATTTATAAATGGAAACCTCTCTTCTTCCCTCACCATTTTTAGAAGTTCATCCATTTGTCCACTGCCAAATGGCCAAGTAACAGTAGGTGCAAAGTGTCCGTCCACCATGTCTATCTGTACGCGTTTTACCAACCCCAAAACTTTTGAGAATTTTTCTTTTACGATATTTAAATCTTTGGGTATAACAGCTGGGATTATTTCAACCATAT
>JBBTQZ010000042.1:2502-9723 GCA_038065435.1 Patescibacteria group bacterium
TCTTTTACGATATTTAAATCTTTGGGTATAACAGCTGGGATTATTTCAACCATATTAACTATATATCCATTTGCTTAATTCTCCTTTTATGTCTTTCTTCATTTGAAAATGGCGTCTCGAGCCAAATTTTTACCGTCTCCTTTGCTTCCTCTAAATTAATAAATCTTGCACCGAGAGAGAGAATATTAGCATCATTGTGCTCCCGCGAGAGCTTTATTATCTCAAGATTGTTTTCATAATACTCTACCGCTCTAACATTTGGAAATTTATTAGCAACAATCATTTCTCCTTGTCCAGAACCGCCGAGTATTATCGCTCTAGTATTTTCTGGATCAATGCTTACCGCTTCTGCTGCTCTTTTTATAAACAATGTATAGTCGTCATCTGGGTCAAGCTCATAAGCGCCACAATCTTCCACTTCATAACCCAAATTTTTAACAAATTCCAAAAGCTCTCTCTTCATCACAAACCCCGCATGATCACTAGCAAAATATATTTTCACGTTTTTATACTATTTGTAAAAATCTTCTTCTTCGTAATAATACGACTGTTCTACTCCTTTGATAAAAACTTCGCGATTATCAACTTCATCAGTCAAAGCGACTCGTAAAAGCTCGCGAATCTCCAGATCGTTCACCGGACTGCGTTGCATGGCGTTTAAGTAGTCAGCCTTGTCTATTTTTACCCAATCCACACATTGTTTGAGATTCTTTTTCAAAATCAAATCAAGCCAAATGCGCGTAGCTCTACCATTGCCTTCCATAAACGGATGAGCGATATTCATCTCCACATATTTGGCCACGATTTCTTCAAAAGTACTTTCCGACATTTCTCCGATTTTGGCTAAAATGTCATTTAAGTACAAAGAAGAAGCAAATCGGAAGCCACCTTTGCTTATGTCTTTCGTACGGACAAGGCCTGCGAAATCATATAAATCTTTAAACAAGTATTTATGAATCTGCTCTAAACCTTGGATGGTGCCAATTTCAAAACTTTGAATTTCCTGACTATCAAAAAGTTTCAGAGCTCGTTCTTTGCTGATTTGATCAACATTTTGCATTAGTAGTATTATACCATTTTTACAGATACTTTCCCATCGCAAGAATATGTTTTACCAAGGTACTCGCATACCCCATTTCGTTGTCGTACCAAGCGCAAACTTTGATTAAGTTTCCATCAACCACTCGAGTAAGACTGAGATCCGCTATAGAACCATAAAGAGAGCCTATTATATCTGAAGATACGATCGGATCTTCAGCGATACCGAGGATACCTTGCCAACGCTCTTCCATACTTGCTTCTTTGAGTATTTTATTTATTTCTTCTACAGAAGTGTCTCTTTTGCTTATAAAAGTTATATCAGCAATAGAGCCAACAATAACAGGAACGCGCATAGACAGACCATCAAACTTATTTAGAAGCTCTGGTATAGCTTTGGTTATAGCAATAGCTGCGCCGGTAGTGGTCGGCACTATGTTTTGAGCTGCCGCTCTACCTTCCTTCCAATCTTTCTTGCTTGGTCCATCTACAATAGTCTGGCTAGCAGTGTAGCCATGCACAGTATTTAAAATAGCTTTTTCTATGCCTATTTTTTCGTTCAATATTTGTATTATTGGTGCTCCGGCATTGGTGGTGCAGGAAGCGTTGGAGCTAATAGTGCAAGTTTTTAGTTTGTCATCATTTATACCCATAAGAATTGTCGCTTGACTATCGTCTATAGGGGCATCTTTGACCGGGGCTGTAATGACGACGCGTTTTGCCCCAGCTTCTATATGAGCTTTGGCTTTCTCAAATGTAGTAAAGGCTCCGGTAGATTCTACCACCACATCTATAGCCAATTGTTTCCAAGGTAAAGTGTTCGGTTCTTTTTCTGATAAGAAATCTACCCGCTTTTCATCTATAACTAGAGATTTTTTATCATCACTTACAATTATTTTGAAATTAGAGGCTCCATAAGCTGTGTCGTATTTCATTAAGTAAGCTACGTTCTCTACATCTCCTAGATCATTCACCGCTACAACTTCAATTTCTGGAAAGTTTTTGGCTAGACGGAAAAAGGCTCGTCCGATACGGCCCATGCCGTTTATAGCGACTTTCAAAGTTTTTTCTTCCATGAACTAATTATACTTTATTTTTAGACTGGAGTAGCAACTGTGGTGGGTATATCGTCTATAGAACAAATTCCGCCAGCACACGCAAGCTCCTGCTTTACATCTGTTTCGTCTACAGCTTCGTAGGTGACTATTTTGGCGAAGTCTATGTGTTCTACTCGCGCCAAAAGATCTTTGTATGTTTTTTCATCCACTGCTTCGTATGGAGCAAGTTGATAGACATGATTATCTCTTGGTAGAAATGCCAGACCCCCGACTATACTCCAGTTGTTATATATCCAGTTTGCTACAGCTATCCATTCATCGTCTCCTATTGAAATAGTGGTAGAAGGGTTATGTTCGGTAAAGTTTTCTTTGACCATTTTCCAATATTCTAGTTGCTCTAGAGCGGTAATGTCGTCTTTGAATATAGATTTGTCTGGAGCTTTGACTGGGAACTCAAGTACATAGGTATTAGCGGTATCTTTGTTTTGACCTACTTCTGGGTGATATGGTACTCCTTGGTCTTTAAGCATATTGAAAAGACCATCGGTAGCAGAAATACGTATGCGTTGGATGTAATATTGAGAGTGTCTGGGATGAGTACCCGAGGCTGTATCAAATGTTTTGGACACAGTACCAGAAGGTTTGACGCAGGTGACACAGGTAGACTCGTTTACACCAAATCTTTTTGCATACTGCTTGTTGACCTTTACAGCCATATCTCTAAGTTTGGAGAGCATTTTGGGATCCCTTACCTTAGGGCTGTCCCACTGTCCTGTGATAGAGACGCCGAGGAGCCTTTCTTTCTCACAATTCTCTTGCCATTCCTTAGAAAGGTACGGGAAATGAGTCAAAGTAGCCTGATAGGTGCCAAGGATTGTGGCGACTCTTATCTTGCGCATCAGAGATTCTTCGGTGTCGTTGTATCTTGCTATTACTTCCGTCAGATTGCAAAATTGTTTTGATTGTAGGATTATCTCACCGCAAGGATTGGTGCCTATTGTTTTTAAAAATTTATTTTCGTTAGATAATACTCCGGTCTCTCTCCACACTTTCAATCTGCGCTCTGGAAGGGTGGAGAGTAGCCCGCCTCGATTGAATATACCTCTTTCTCCAGACCCAGATTTCATAAGTGAGACCCATTCATCCATAAACTGTTCACTCGTTGGCTTTTCTAAATAAACTGCACTGTTATTCGCTAGCATACGCTGGGAATCGGTATTCCAGAATTGGCCCTTTTTGGCATCTCTTATGTCGTCATCATCAAGATCTGAAAGACTTATCATGGCGCTTCTTCTTACTCCACCCGCAACTACACATTCGCCTATCTTGCAGATTATATCGTGAGCATCTATGGGGCGAAGACGCCTTCCCTGACGAGCCAGCATTTTCATACGAGTAAAGGCGAGCACTTGTCTTAGAGGTTCTGGACCGCTAGATTTGCCACCCATAGTTTGGAGACGTGCTCCAGCCGGACGAAGAAGAGAAAAATCAAAATCAATATCTTTGCCTTCAGCCCACACTTTCATACCCAGAGCCAAAGCATTTGCCCAACCTTCTTTATTGTCGGGTATAACATGTGTGGAGAGTTTCTTACCCGTCTGTCTCTGTATTTGTGGCAACTTCTCTATATTATCGCTCTCTACTGACCAGCCAACACCAGTACCACACATAGATATATACATTATCTCCGCAAAATCTTGGAAAGAGGTTGGTGCTATATACGAGCAATTATAAGCAGATACATTGGTTGTCCTAGCTGCTTTGCCAGCGAATTGCATTAGTCGCATAGAAGGCATAGCTTCTTGTTTTAAAACGGCCTCTCTCACTTCCGCGTACTCGTCCTCCTTGAGTTTTTTGCCCAAATTTTCTCTCATGAAAGAAATGTATCTATCTACAGTTTCTATCCACGTCTCCCTTCTGTTTTCTTCTGGTATCCATTTGGAATAACTACGGTAATACACAAACTCTCCCAGCGCATTTCTAAAATATTTTTTACTTTCGGCCGCCAATTTTTGCACTTTTTCCGGCACTCTAATACCCTTCACTCGCAATTCTGATCTTTTTTGTCTGTAGATTATGTAATTTTTGGCTGTGTTTACATATTCGGAGAGTATGAGCTCTTTTTCTACTGTGTCTTGGATACCTTCTACATTCGGCACAAAATTCTTATACTTTTTAGATATTCTGACCAAATCTGCAAGTACCTTATGAGCCACCATTCTAGCTTCCGCTTCAGAACCCTCGGAGGAAGCTGACATAGCCTTGTTTATCGCTATGGCTATCCTTTCAAAATCAAAAGCCACTATAGATCCATCTCTCTTCTGCACTTTCTTTATAAAATCTTCCATTGCGAGCTTTTTAGCCGACTTTTTTGAAATTTTCGCCATATTTTTGCAAAAAAATAATAATTTTAATAAATTTTGTTGAGTTTTTACTGTTTCAAGCTAGAAGTATTTTACAGGCCTTGAACAAAAAATACTTGTGGATAAGAACAAAAATCAATACTAGGTAATACTAAACTCCTGCTGTAAAACAGACCTTCTAAAAGCCTTTTATTTCTAACGTATTGCCAACACTAATTTTATTTTTATCAAAAAAACCAGAATTAACTTCCAAGACATACAAGGCCTCCCTATCGGGCATAAATACCTTTGGGAAGGTGTTTGGCGAAACCTCTCTTTCTATAAAAATTATTCTTCTGTTTTCATCTAACCAAGCGATATCTATAGCAAAATTCATATCTTTCATCCATATGCCATATTTAGCTTTATTCTCAAAGACAAATAGAAGCCCAGTATTGTCGTCTAAAACTTCTCGGTAAGATAGGCCAGTTATTCTTTTTGTTTCGGAATCCGCAATCTCTACATTTAGGGCTGTTTCAGATATTTTTGCAGTATAGACGGTTGTCTCTGTACTATTTTGAATATTATTTTCATTATTTCTAAACAATAAAATACTGGCCACAAGAAGTACTGTGCAAATAATAAAAAGATTTTTTTTAGATATAGGTTCAGATGTAGGCATGATTCAGAATATTATACAAACTAAAAACCGCTCTTGCGAGCGGTTTTTAGTTTGGTCCTTCCTAGAAATTATCTGCGGAAGTCCCTTCTTGGGCCTCTTGAAGCACCTTCCTCTCTAGGACGAGCTTCATTGACAACGATAGCTCTACCAGCTATTTCCTTGCCATTCATACCCTCAATAGCGGCATTTGCTTCACCGTCATTATCCATGACTACGAAACCAAAACCTCTAGATCTACCGGTTTCTCTATCTTTGACTATTGAAGCTTCAGAAACTCCTCCGAAAGCGGAGAAAGCATCTTTGAGATCAGCATCAGTAGCATCCCAAGATAGATTACCTACGAAAATTTTCATTTTCTTGTGTTTTATTTAACCTATTAAACGACCAGAGCTCGTTCTTCTATTGGCTTCGGTCGCCCTAAACAGGCAAACTTAAACACAAAGACTTAAGAAACTCTTACAGACCAGTCTATCATAGATGCCCAAATAAAGCAAGGGCTACCTGTGAATTCAGTTTTGTTTTAAGGCTTCTAGGTGTAGCTCTATCTGCACGGCATCCCTTATGGCTTTGTCGCCTAGGTTTTTGAAAAAGCTAGGAGAATTGTATTTTATTTCCCAATCTGCACGGTTTATAGCAAATGATGCAGTGGCCACAGCTCCATTTTGTGTCGGTTTTATGGTAGTTATAAACGATATGGCTTGGGTGATGCCCTTGACAGTAAGGTCTCCTCCCATAACAAAGCGCCCTTCTAATAGACCTTGCTCACTAGAAGGTGCGATAGTTTTTATGACGAAAGTAGAGGTGGGATATGTGGCTACAGAAAAGAAATCATCGCTCTTCAAATGATCGGTGAGACGCTGTTTTCCGGCGCTATCTTCCATGGTGTTCATATCTATAAAGAATTCTCCTGTCTTAAAAAACCCAGACTCTGCAACAGCTTCTCCTGAATTAAACTTTACGGTGCCCGTCTCCGACAAACCACCTATAAATTCACCTGTCCACTTCAGGTAGCTTTTTTCTGTATCTATAATATAAGTGCCATCGGCAACAGCTCCAGAGACCATATTGTATACATTGTCGGGCATATCTTCAGGTGCTTCTGTCTTTTTGCTACCAAGAACGAACCCCACAATAGCCACGAGTAGTATAATACCGGCTATTGCATAGGAGTTGTTTAGCTTTTCCATAGTGGTTTGTAATTAAGTTTATAAAGTGCTAATATATCAAACATCCAAATTATAAACAATTGTTTGGGTAGTATTATAAACAAAATACTCTAAGCATAACCTTCCGCTAATATTCAGGATTTTGAAGCGGAAAAGCTTGAGCTTTTTTAATTGTATGACAAAAAAAGAACTCGTAAACGAAGAAGCTGAATCCAAAATAATCAAAGATTCGGCAATGGTAAAGTTGGTCAATGATAGTAAGTTGCCACCAGGCAAAGACAGCATTGTTGAGGGTGTTGTATTGAGTATGGACAAGAATGAGGTTTATGTAGATTTACCTCCTTGGGGTACTGGTATTATATTTGGCAAAGAATATATAAATGCTCGTGATTTGCTAAAAAAAGTAAATGTTGGCGACACTATTACAGGAAAAGTAGTCGGTACTGACAATAAAGAAGGGTACGTAGAAATATCTCTGAAAGAAGCCAAACAAGCTCTTCTTTGGACAGAAGCAGAGGATGCCATTAGAGACAATAAAATATTTGATCTTCCAGTACTTGAGGCAAACAAAGGGGGTCTGATGCTTTCTTGGCAAGGCATACTTGGCTTCTTACCCGCTTCTCAGCTCAAAGTGGAACATTATCCTAGAGTTGGGGATGGCGATAAAGACAAAATACTTGATGAATTGCGTAAATTGGTTGGACAGAAAATAACAGTTTCTATAATCGCAGTGAACAGCAAAGAAGGTAAGCTTATTTTCTCTGAAAAAGACCCTGCTTCTAGCGAAAAAGAAAAGGTGGTAGATAAATACACTTTAGGAGATGAGCTTAATGGCGAAGTAACCGGTATAGTGGATTTCGGTATATTCGTGAAAATAGAAGATGGTTTAGAAGGCTTGGTGCATATTTCAGAAATAGACTGGGGCTTGGTGGACG
>JBBTQZ010000043.1:0-1472 GCA_038065435.1 Patescibacteria group bacterium
TCCGCCCTTACCACAAACGCAATTTCCTTTTTTTCTTTGCCATTTAGGCCAATCACCAAAAACACCGCGAGTACGACAACTCCTAAAATCAAAAAGTATTTTTTTGTGATTTTGCGCCCCAAAATAAACATAAGTTGTTACTTTATCATACTTATTATCATACTTCTATCAGCCCATCGCTGAGCTTCAAGACTCTATCTGTAAGTAGGACATACTCGGGCTCATGAGTCACCATCACTATAGTCTGACCTTGTTTGTGTAGTTCAATAAAGGCTTTCAGAACCGTGTCTGCTGTCTCACTATCCAGATTGGCTGTCGGCTCGTCGGCAAAAATAATTTTTGGATCATGAGCGATGGCTCTGGCTATAGAGACCCTTTGCTGTTCTCCTCCAGAAAGTTTACTCGGAAGATTGTAGAGCCTTTGCCCTAGCCCTACTCTTGAGAGAGCTCTCTTAGCTACAGCAAAAGCTTCCTTTTTGCTTTTGCCTTGCATCATAATCGGTATGGCTGTGTTTTCTATAGCCGTAAGTTCCGGCACCAAAGCATAATCTTGAAATACATACCCTAGTTTCTCAAGCCGAAATTTTGTCCTCTCGTCGTTAGTCAGATTCGAAACATGAGTACCGTCTATCACTATCTCTCCAGAATTGGGATGATCCAAAAGCCCGAGCTGATAAAGGAGAGTGGATTTTCCCGAGCCACTTCTACCCGTTATAGATACGAACTCCCCCGCCTTTATATCAAGCGAAATACCCTTAAGCACCACGAGCTCCTCTTCTCCCGACTGAAATGACTTTACTAAATTTTTTACTTTAATCATATTCTTGTTTGGTTCCCCTCTTGATATAAGAGGGGTTAGGGAAGTTATCTCCCCAGTATCGAATCCAGCGTATTTTTCTTTACCACTATACGCGCCGGTATGTAGCCAGCAATAATGGTTGCGATCATCAAGAGTAAGGCCCGAATGGAAGTATTGTAAACTTCAGCCACCAATATACCATCGCTAAACGGAAACTTGATCGGGTGCGCATCTATAAATGGCACCAAAAATCCGTATATAACGAGAAAACCTATGGCTATCCCCATAAAGGCATAAAAAACAGATTGGAAGATATAAGCCATCTCTATAGCCCGCGATTCTATACCTATACCTTTCAAAATACCTATAAACTTTCTGCGAGTAATAGCATTTATAAATATAACTATAAATATAGTTATAGAAGCTACTGCCAGACCGATGGAACCAACCACATTACCTAGGAGCCCAAAAGTATTTTGGATATCTATCAGGAATTTTGGCAACGATTCATCCCAAGTTTGGACCCGAGCCGTCTCCCCTGCTCCCGCTCGAAGTAAAGCTTCTTTCACCATATAAGGATCTGTGTCCGACTTCAGCCTCACGGATATTTCATCTACGTTATAATCACTTCTGCCTATCATATTGCGCAAAGTAGTATCTAGCACAAAAATTC
>JBBTQZ010000044.1:0-12631 GCA_038065435.1 Patescibacteria group bacterium
CATGCCTTATCCACGCCGCCAGCGTTCATCCTGAGCTAGGATCAAACTCTAAAAATAATTCATCGCGTAAAGTGAACGAAGTTCACCACGCGACCCCGTGAGCGCGAAGCGCTTTTACGGGGCAACGAAACAAAACAAAATTTTGTTCAACATTTGATCCAAGTCAGTTTTACGAAATCACTATATAAACTTGAAATTGCACATCTATCCCGCTAAGCGGGATTTACATTCTCTTTCTCCATACCATTTGCTAGGCATGGAGATATTTCATTTTCAACGAGCCTGTCTATTATATACGAGAGAAATATATCGTCAAGTATGCTAATATGCTTTTCTATGGACAAGGTACAATCCAAAAAGAAACCGTTTTTCAAAAATCAAAAATCTAAACAAAATAGCCATAAAACAGTAGCTGGGATTATAAGAATATCTAGTAAACCGATGGGGTTTTTGGTGTTGAACGATGAGGAAGAAGTCGTTATCTTTGAGGAAAACCTAAATTGTAGTCTGGATAAAGATGAAGTAGAGGTAGAAGTGATCGGTAAAGACCGAGACAGAAAAAAAGGTAAGGTTATTAAAATAATAAAAAGATATAAAACAAGATTTGTCGGTACTTTAGAAAAATATGGTAACGGACTCATGTTTGCACCAGATGATTGGCGTTTTTATAAAAATGTAGATCTAAGCGTTCTCCCAAAAGAAGCGCGTGCAGGACTGAAAGCTTTGGTTGAAATAAAGGAGTGGGCTAACCAGAACCTCAATCCCAAAGGCGAGATAATCAAAATAATCGGTGAGAAAGGGGTACACGAGACAGAAATGCAATCCATACTTTTGGATAAAGGTATTGTTTATGATTTTCCAATTGAAGTTGAAAAAGAAGCTATGCAAGAAGCCGAAAAATATTCTTCAGAATATTTTTCGGCTAGGCGAGATTTCCGTGGCATTACCACTTTCACTATAGATCCAGTGGATGCCAAAGATTTTGATGATGCCCTTTCTTATGAAGATTTGAGGGGTGATGTGTTAAGGGTAGGAGTACACATTGCAGACGTATCGCATTTTGTAAGATTGGGTACCGCGCTTGATCGAGAAGCACGCAAAAGAGCGTTTTCAACTTATTTGGTAGACAGGACCATACCCATGCTTCCGGAGGTGCTCTCAAACGATCTCTGTAGTCTAAAGCCAAATGTAGACAGGCTGGCTTTCGGCGCTGTATTTGATATTGATAAAAGTACAGGTAAAATTTTAGATAAATGGTTTGGTAAGACGATTATCAATTCAAACAAAAGGTTTAGTTACGAAGAAGCGCAAGAAACGTTAGAATTAAGGGATAAGAATTATGAATTATGGAAAGGAAATTACGGAAAAGAATTAGAAGAGCTTAACAGATTAGCGAATATTTATCGTGAGGAGAACAAGAAAAATGGGGCCATAGAATTTGAAACAGAAGAAGTAAAATTTGAATTGGATAGTCAGGGTAAGCCGATAAAAATATATAAAAAAGCAAGATTAGATACTATGAAAATGATAGAAGAGTGGATGTTACTTGCGAATAGGGAGGTTGCTTATTTCATAAGTCAGAGATTAAAAAAGCGTGGTAGTGGCGCCTCTTTGTTTCGTATTCACGATTTGCCCAAAATGGAGAAACTGGAAGATTTGGCGATATTTGTAAGAGCCCTTGGCCATGAGCTCAATATAAAGAATGGTAGTATCAGTGCGAAAGACATGAATGTCATGCTTAGTAGTATAGAAGGTCATGCATCAGAATCTCTCATAAAAACAGCTGCCGTAAGAAGTATGGCCAAAGCCGTCTATTCTACTAAGAATATCGGTCATTTCGGGCTAGCTTTTGAATATTACACTCACTTTACCTCGCCTATTCGTCGTTATGCTGATCTCATCATTCATCGTATTTTAGAGAATCATTTGAACAATGGCCCCACTTCAAAGGATGAGTTTGAAAGCTTTTCAAAGATAGCTCTAGAGGTCAGTGAAAAAGAGATAGTAATAGCTGAAGCAGAAAGAGAAAGTATAAAATACAAACAAGTGGAATATATGCAAAGCAAGATAGGTCAAGAATTTGAATGTACTATTTCAGGAGTGACAGAGTGGGGCATGTATGTCGAAGACCCCGAGACGAAGTCAGAGGGGCTGATTCGCTTGAAGGACATGACTGATGATTATTTTGCATTAGATGAAAAAAATTATTGCGTCATAGGTCAAAAAACTAAAAAGAAGTATTCACTCGGAGACAAAGTCAAAACCAAATTAGTAACCGCCGACCTAGATCGCAAAACTTTGGATTTTAAATTAGTGGTTTGAATACTTAACATCTAGCGCGACCGCGCTAGATGTTAAGTATTATTTTGCAACAACCACCGCTTCATCAAAGGCGATGGAGAGGAGGCGGGATATGCTGTCTCGACCCATGGTTACTCCATAAATCACCCCTGCCCTACTCATAGTCTCGCGATTATGAGTAATCAGGATGAGCTGAGAGACGCGTGCGAGTGATTCGATCATATCGCCGTATCTTTTTGAATTGGCTTCGTCTAATGCTGCGTCTGTCTCGTCCAATATGATAAATGGAGGCGGATTGACTTGAGAGATGGCAAAAAGTAAAGCGATTGAGGTAAGGGCCCTTTCTCCTCCAGAGAGCATCTCTAGTCCTTTTGTTCTCTTTCTTGGCAGAGAAACTTCTATGTCTAAACCTTCTTTTGTTTCTTCTTCATTTTGTTCCGATTCCTGTACTAAACTTTCTTCTAAATCAGAGAATCTTTTAATTTTCATCTTTTCAATTTTCAATTTTGCCGATCCTCCATCGAACATAGTTTCAAAGAATTTTTGGAATGAAATATTTATTTTTTCTATCCCCTCCTTAAATTCCACATTTAACTTTTCTTCTAGATCACTGATTAATATTTTCAGAGAGTCGGTGGACTTATGTAGGTCCTCTATCTCGTGTGCCAGAAAGGCATCTCTCTCACTTACTTCTTTGTATTCTTTTATTATCTCCAATCCCCCAGCTCCACCAAGTTCTTCAAATCGTATTTTCATTTTTTCCAATTCTTTTTTCCTGTCTTCATTTATTTTTCTATCTTCGTCTAGTACACCGATCTCTAAGTTTTCAAATCCGACCATCTGTTCACCGAGCAAGGCTCCACCTTCTTTGATTTGGTTGTAGAGATTATCTTTTTCAGATTCTAGCTTTCTTTCTCGTTCCCCTAGAGCCTGAAGTTTTATTTTTACTTCATTTTGCTCCATGTTTATACGAAAGATCGTCTTCTCGGCTTCTCGTCCCGATTCTTTTTCTTTTTCTATAGACCTTTTAATCTCCGTATAATCGTCCAAAGCCTTCCGTAGCTCGACCTCCTTTCTTTTTAGCGCTAGCTCTTTTTCTGTTTTCAGCACTCCGAGCTCTTTGTTTCTTCTTTTTATTTCTTCTACCAGCTCTATGTCCACATGGTCTTTAAACTTATCCAAAAAATCTTTTATTTTTTGGAATATAATCGCTATATCGGTAAGGATGAATATATCTTCTGCCAATCTTTCAACCTCTTTTACTTTGATCGTTCTATTTTCTTCGGATTTTGCAAGCTCCAATGTCTTGTTTAGAGACTTTTGATTTGAAGTCATCTCTCCTTCTATCTGGCCTAGCTCTCTTTCCAATAAATCTTTTTCTTTGCGTGTATTTTCTATTCTGTCCTCTATTTTAAGGAGATTTTCGCTTTTGTCATCTTTGCTACTAGAGTATTGCAATACTTCTTTGGTACCTAACATCAATTTTTCCAATTCAGATAAACGATTTTCTAATGGTTTTTTATCTTGATCGATCTTTTTTTCCTCATTTTCTATATAGTATTTCTCTCTTTTTAGATATTCTTTATAAAAGATAACAAGTTTTTGGCGCAACTCTTCAGCTCTTTCAAACTTTTCTACTTGTTTTTTTAAGAATTTTATATGAGGCGCTATCTCCCTACGCAAGCTTTCTACTTGTTTTATATTCTCTTCTGTCTTTACTAATTTTTTTTGACTTTCTTCTCTTTTATACAGGTATATTTTTAGTCCCAAAGCATCTTCTACCATCTCCCGGCGTTCTTTTATTGAAGCTCTAAGTATTCTGTCTGCTTCACCTTGCGATATTATCTGATGCCCAGTATTCCCTATATGTGCCTGCGCTAGAAGCTCTACTACGTCTTTGAGCCTAACTTTTGTACCGTTTATAGAATATTCATTTTCCCCATCTCTACTGACCGCTCTTTCTATACTCACTTCATCAAAATCCAAAGAAAAAAGCTTTTGTTTGTTATCAAAAACAAGCTTTACTTGAGCTCTGTTGGATCTGGGTATTTCTTGAGAACCATTCCATATAAGATCCTCTCCTCGTTTACCGCGGAGCGACTTTATACTTTGTTCTCCAAGAGCGAAGCGAAATGCCTCTGCTACGTTGCTTTTACCGCTACCATTTGGTCCAACTATGGCTGTAACTTTTGATTTGAAATCAAGATTTACTTTTTTACCAAAAGATTTGAAACCGCTTATCTCTAAACTTTTTAGCATTTATAAATTATAGCAGATACTAAAGAATGTTTACCATCCTTTTTCTTTGAGAGCGTGGCGAGCCGCCGCTTGCTCTGCGTCTTGCTTGCTCTCTCCCTCGCCTTCGGAGACAAGGGTATTGCCGAGGTACACACCGACTGTAAATTTTTTGTCATGGTCTGGCCCTTCTTCTCTTGTTGTTTTGTAAGAAGGGGTGATACCTACTTTATCTTGAGCCTTTTCTTGGAATCTGCTTTTTGCATCTACCCAAAGCTCTTCTTCTACTATTTTGTCCGTCAGTGGAGCGACGTATCGCATTATAAAATCCTTAGTTGCATCGTATCCTTGATCCAAGTATATAGCTCCGATTATAGCCTCCAAAACATTTGCCAGTATGTACTGCCTAGCTCTACCAGTATCTTTGGCTTCTCCGCGCGAAAGCAACAAAAACCCGTTGACTTCCAGTTCGCTGGCCACCTGAGAACATGTCTGAGCATTGACAAGTGCACTTCTTATGGAAGTTAGATCCCCTTCATTTTTATCGGGATATTTATCGTAAAGGTAATGAGTAATAACGAGTTCAAGTACGGCATCTCCCAAGAATTCCAACCTTTCATTATGGCCGTTTTTTATATTCCTGTTTTCGTTTAGGTAGGATCGGTGGGTTAGAGCTTGCTTCAGTAGATCTTTGTTTATAAAGTTTACACCTATTTTTTCTTCAAATTTTCCGAAATCTGTTTCTTTCATAAATCTTCTATTGAAAAATCAATCTTTCCTTCTTTCAATTTTTCAATTATTACTTTATTAATAAGTTGATAGCCTTGGTAACAATAGGCAATATATCATCATAAAAATTAAGGTCAAGAATCTCTGAAAGTTTGAACCATCTTACCTCATCCAAGCCGCCAGATTTTTGAAGCTTTACGTCTTCATACTTTGTCTCGGCCAAGTAGTATTCTACTCGTTTTTTTATTTTGCCTTTATCTGGATCGAAAGTACCGTACTCGGTGTGTCCCAAATGATCTGTCACTTTTAGATCTTTTATCCCAAGTTCTTCTTTTATAGCTTTTTTCAGTTCGTCTTCTATTTTTTTATTTAAATCTATGTGGCCTTTAGAGAGTGTCCAATGGCCGAAGACATCGTGGACCAAACACAAGTAAACATCATTGTCTTTTTTGGCAAAAATAACAGCACCAGAAAGAGCTTCTAGAGGCACTGTTTTAGGATCTTTGGCTTTATCGTCTTTGCCTGGCTCACCCATTTCTTTATAGATCGCTCCTAAGACTCCGTTTATAAACTTGCCACTTGTTTCTCCACCATAGTTTTTGGCAAGCTCTATGGCTTCGTTGATAGCCACCTTGGGAGGTACCTGCTCTCTATCTGCAAAAAGGAGTTCACACAGCCCCAATCGCAATATATTACGATCCATTATACTTATTTTATCTATAGGCCACTCTGGAGCTGCTTTTGATATTATGTCGTCCAAATCCTTTTTCTTACTCACTACACCAGCCATAAGATTTTTCATAAAACGATCATCTTTTGCTCCGGGTGCGTATTCTTCTATGTTGCGAGCTAGTATTGTTTCTGAGTCTTCCTTTAGATCTCCAAAATCCCACTCGTAGAGTGTTTGTAGAACTATAGATCTTGCAAGGTGCCTGTTTGCCATTTTGTAGGAGGGGAATGGGGTAAGTATTAAGTATTACGGGAGGCCACAACTCTTAATACGTATTCCAAACCCTATCGATATTATATCAAAAATGTAAAGTACAAGCTATTTTTCAATGGCCTTGGCTTTAGCTTTCTTTTCTTTTTTCGCCAATTTAGCATGTACGTCTACAACTTGCCTACCTTTGTACTTACCGCAGACCATACAAATAGCATGTGGAGCTTTTGGTGAACCACAGTCTTTGCACAAAGTGGTAAGAGAAACCTCCAGAGCATGATGGCTCCTAGTATTTCCCCTCTGACTTCTCGTATGTCGCATTCTTACTACCATATAAACATCATACTATATTTTAATTTTTTTGCAAAAAGTAAACCGATGGAGTGGGCAGGTCCCCAATTTTTTGATCAGCTTTCGGTGCAAGGCTGTGCCGTAGCCTTTGTGGATGGCAAAGCCGTATTGAGGATATTTGCTGGCTAGGCGGCACATAAGGGCATCGCGGGAGACTTTGGCCACTATAGAAGCGCAGGCAATAAAAACATCTTTTTCATCCCCTTTTATTATGGTCTTCTGATTTTTATATTTTGGCGGCGCTTTGAGCAACCCATCCAACCGAAACTGTGGAGGGTCACCCTCCCCCAAAAATGTGTGATGTAATTTGTTGAGGGATCTGTTGACTCCGAGCTGAATTGCCTTTGAGATACCCTGTTTGTCTATAACTTTGTTTGAGATGTGGGACACAGAGAATCCAATCTTTTTTGCTTTTTGTAATTCCAAAAACTTTTTGTAAATTTCTTCTCTTTTATTTGGAGTGAGCTTTTTTGAATCTCTCAACTTATCACCAAAAATGTTTTTAAGTATGGAGTTGCCTGCCCTTTTTCCTGCAACAAAAGCTCCGACCGTTACTGGCCCTGCAAGTGGTCCTCTCCCCGCCTCATCCACCCCTATTATCAATTTCATACTTTGTATTATAATGCGGTTATGAAATTTGCCCACCTACATACCCATAGCCATTATTCCCTGCTTCAAGCTTTGCCCAAGATTCCAGAGCTGGTAGAGGCGGCAAAAAAGGATGGTATGGAAGCTTTGGCGCTTACAGATAATGGTAATCTTTATGGAGCTATAGAATTTTATAAAGAATGCAAAAAAGCAGGTATAAAACCAATTATAGGAGTAGATTTCTATCTCGCTAGTAGAACTAGACACGACAAACAAGCGAGTATAGATAAAGAAAGACACAGATTGATTTTGCTTGCAAAAGACGGAGTAGGCTATAAAAATTTATTGAAGCTCGTGTCCGTATCTTACCTAGAAGGATTTTATTATAAACCTAGGATTGATCACGAGACACTAGAAAAATATGCAGAAGGACTCCTAGCCATTTCAAGTTCGTGGAGTGGGGATATTTCTACTTTTTTGCGTGGCCATAACAAAGAGAAAGCCAAAGAACTTATAGATTTTTACAAAAATATTTTTGCTAAAGAAAATAATAGCGATTTTTATATAGAGATCACCAAACATCCAGAGATATCGGGCCACAACGAGCATATGGTAGAACTTGCCAAATTTGCAAAAAATAATGAAATACCGACAGTAGCGTCGCATGATGTTTACTATATAAACAAAGAAGATCGTGAAGCGAGAGATACTCTTATGGCTGTCATGCAAGGCCATATACCAGATAATACGTGGCAGGGTGAAGGTGAAAAAGATTTTTCTTTTTTGCCTGCAAAAGAGGTAGAAGAGAGCTTTATAAATGAACCTGAAGCACTATTCAATAATAGAAAGATTGTGGGTATCTGTAACCTAGAATTAGATCTTGGGCAGTGGGTTTTCCCGCCTTTGAAGATAGCATCTGGTAGAAATGCAGATGAAGAGTTGCGCCATCTCGCATTTAACGGGATACGAAAAAGCGGTCTTACAGAAAATGAGGAAGTGCTAAAAAGATTGGAATATGAACTGGAGATTATAAAAAACAAAGGCTTCTCGCCTTATTTTTTGGTGGTGGCCGATCTTCTAAAATATGCTCATGAACACGGTATTCTCTCCAATATTAGAGGCTCTGTATCTGGTTCTCTGGTCACTTATACTGCGGGTATTACAAATATAAACCCCTTAGAGTATGAAATACCTTTTGAGAGATTTCTAAATCCCGATAGACCGTCGGCGCCGGATATAGATATGGATTTTGCCGATGATCGTAGAGACGAAATAATTGAGTATGCTCGCCAAAAATATGGTAGTGATCGTGTTGCCCAGATCGGTACTTTCGGCACCATGATGGCTCGTGGTAGCGTGAGAGACACGGCTAGGGCTATGGGTTTCCCTTATACGGTTGGAGATAGGATAGCCAAGCTCATACCTTTCGGTAGTCAAGGTTTTCCTATGAGCATAGACAGAGCCATAGAGATTACTCCAGAATTGAAAAAGCTTTATGGAGAAGATGCAGATAGCAAGAAAATAATAGATATGGCAAGAAAAATAGAAGGATGTGCTAGGCATATCTCTGTGCATGCGGCGGGAGTGGTTATTTCTCCTGGACCTTTGACTGATTATACTGCCCTGCAATTTGATCCAAAATCCGACAGTTCAAATGAAAGTGGGCACAACAAAGTCATCACTCAATACGACATGTATTCTATAGAAGAAGCGGGTCTTTTGAAATTTGATTTTTTGGGTTTGAAAAATTTATCAATAATCGCAAAGACTCTAGAGCTGGTCAAAAAACTGCGAAATTTAGAAATAGATATCCAAAATATTCCAATAGATGATAAGCGAACTTTTGAAATGCTTGCTCGAGGCGAAACAGCAGACACCTTTCAGCTCAATGGTGACGGCATGACCAGGTTTCTAGTAGAGCTCAAACCATCCAGCATTCACGATATAAACGCTATGGTGGCTCTTTATCGCCCGGGCCCTATGCAGTTTATTCCTCAATATATAGAACGCAAACATAATCCCAAAAAGATTTCCTATCTTGATGCCAAACTTGAGCCAATTCTGAAAAAAACTTATGGCATTTTGGTTTATCAAGATGATCTGCTTATAATGGCTCACGATCTAGCCGGCTATTCTTGGGGAGAAGTGGATAAATTTCGCAAAGCCGTGGGTAAAAAGATCCCCGCAGAGATGGCTGAACAAAAGCAGAAATTTATAAAAGGTTGTATGGAGCATTCTCTTTGGACAGAAAAAAAATCCAGTGAGATATGGCAATGGATAGAGCCGTTTGCGGCTTATGGTTTCAATAAAGCGCACTCTGTTTCTTATGGTAGAGTAGCCTACCAGACAGCTTATCTCAAAGCCAATTTCCCCGGTGAATATATGAGAGCCGTACTTTCTTCTGAATCTGGAGATACTGAAAAAGTAGCCGAATCTGTAAAGGAGTGCAAAAGAATCGGTCTTGAAGTTCTCCCGCCAGATATCAACGAAAGTTTTAGCGACTTTACTTTAGTGCCGGGCTCGGACCCGGCCACTATCCGTTTTGGACTGACGACGATAAAGAATTTTGGTGAAGGTATCGCTGGGGTGATCACTCAAGAGCGCAAACAAAATGGTTCGTTCAAAAATCTAGAAGATTTTCTTTCTCGTATTCATGATCGCAATCTCAACAAGAAGTCTTTGGAAGCGCTTATAAAAAGTGGTGCTATGGACAGGTTTGGAGAAAGAGGTCAGATGCTTGCTAATATGGAAAATCTTTTGGAATACAATAAAGAATCTATGGACAATAAGACACAAGATTCACTTTTCTCATCCGAGAGTCAAAATGGCTATTCACCTCTAAGCCTCCAGATCGTTTCTCCGGCGCCTTTAGAGGAGAAACTTTCTTGGGAGAAAGAACTGCTCGGGCTTTATATTTCTGGGCATCCTATGGACCGTTTCAAAGACAAGCTTGAAAACCAAAAAACAAACCTCAATCTTATAAAAGAAAATTCCAAAGAGAATGATATAGTGGTTGTAGGTGGGCTTATATCTGAAGTGAGAGATGTGATGACTAAAACATCCGAAAAAATGCTTTTCATCAAATTTACCGATCTTACCGGGGAAATAGAGCTTGTGGTTTTCCCGCGAACCCTAGAAGAATTTAAAGATATTTTTCTTCCTGATCAATGTGTTGCTGTAAAAGCTAAAGTATCTATACGCAATGGCGAAAAGAGTTTAATTGCCGAAAAAGCCAAGAAGTTGTAATATAAATTTATGAGTGAATTGAATAAAAACGATCACAGAGAAATTGGGCGAGAGTTGGACCTTTTTACTTTTAGTGATTTAGTTGGTAGCGGTCTCCCCCTCTGGACCCCTAAGGGGACAATAGTTAGGGAAGAGCTAGATAAATTTGTATGGGAACTTAGGTCAAAACACGAATATGGCAGGGTCACTATCCCCCACATTACAAAAAAGGATTTATATGAGACTAGTGGTCATTGGGACAAATTTTCTGAAGAACTTTTCAGAATAACTTCGCGGGAAGGAAGAGAAATGGCTCTCAAGCCAATGAATTGTCCCCATCACACCCAAATATTTGCCAGAAAACCTCATTCCTACAGAGAGATGCCTCAGAGATATGCCGAAACTACAATGGTATATCGCGACGAACAATCTGGTGAACTTGGTGGGCTTACTCGCGTGCTTTCTATAACCCAAGATGATTCCCATGTTTTTTGCAGAACCAGCCAGATAAAAGAAGAATTTATGATCATATGGGATGTGGTGGATTCATTCTACAAAATATTTGGGTTTACTTTGCGAGTCAGACTTTCATTTAGAGATCCTAAAGAGCCACAAAAATATTTGGGTACAAAAGAAATTTGGGATAAGGCCGAAAAGGAACTTACGGAAATAGCAGAGGAACGAAGAGCAGACTTTTTTGAGGGACAGGGAGAGGCAGCTCTGTATGGTCCTAAACTCGATTTTATGGCCAAAAATTCTGCTGGTCGGGAGTGGCAAGTAGCCACCATACAGCTTGATATGAATCTGCCAGATCGTTTCGACTTAGTATGTATAAACGAAAAAGGAGAAAAAGAGAGAATAGTAATGATACACTCTGCTATCACAGGCTCTCTGGAGCGATGTACAGCTGTACTACTTGAACATTTTGAAGGCGTTTTGCCCACTTGGCTTTCGCCGGTGCAAGTGAGATTACTGCCGATAAGCGAGAAGCATAATGATTATGCAAAAAAAGTTTACGATAACTTGATAGAAAATGGGATAAGAACAGAAATAGATCAAGATAACGAAACTTTGGGCAAGAAAATCCGGGACGCCAAACTAATGAAAATTCCTTATCTTTTGGTCATTGGCGATAAGGAAGTTGAGTCAAACCAAGTAACTGTCGAATCTCGCCAAGGTAACGAAGGTTCTCAAAAACTAGAAAAATTCTTAGAAAAAATTCAAAAAGAAATTAAAGAGAGAAATTAAATATCAATAGTAGCCAATTTAGCATTGGATTGGATAAAAGATTTACGAGCCGGGACATCGGTACCCATGAGAATATCAAAGATGCGATCTGCCTCCCCTGCTTCCACTACCGTAACTTGTTTCAATATACGCCGTTTAGGGTCCATAGTGGTCTCCCAGAGCTCTTCAGAGTTCATTTCTCCCAAGCCTTTGTAGCGTTGGACGGATATCTTCGGAGTACGGGTTTCGATTTTTGAATCTGATCCTTCTTCATTATCGTCAAATCTTTCTTCGTCCTCCATAGCTTCAGCGGCGGAGGGGCCGAGTACTTTAGCTTTATCTTCATCGGTGTAGGCATAATGTATCTCTTTCCCCCTTTTTATTTTATAAAGTGGTGGTTGAGCAATATAGATGAATCCACCATCAATGAGTGGTCTAAAATATCTATACAATAAAGTCAAAATAAGAGTTCGAATATGGGCACCATCTACATCGGCATCAGTCGCTATTATAACCTTATGATAGCGAAGTTTAGTTATATCAAAAGTGTCTCCTATTGCTGTTCCTAGCGCCACGACCAAATTTTTTATCTGTTCTGAAGCGAGCATTCTATCAAGCCGAGCTCTCTCTATATTTAAAATTTTTCCTCTTAATGGCAGGATAGCTTGAGTTCGCCTGTCTCTACCAGTTTTAGCGGTACCACCAGCAGAATCTCCTTCCACAATAAATAATTCAGATTCTTCGGCGGATTTGCTTTGACAATCCGCTAGTTTGCCCGGCAAAGTCATCCCTTCCAGAGCGCCCTTTCTCAAAATAGAATCTTTAGCTGCTTTAGCCGCTTTGCGAGCTCTAAGAGCTAGCACCACTTTGTTTATTATGGCTCTTGCGTCGTCGGGGTTTTCCTCTAAAAATTCGCTAAAAGCATTGCCAAACACTTCTTCCACCATGCTTCTTGCCTCTACGCTCCCGAGCTTGGCTTTGGGCTGCCCCTCAAACTGAATTTCACGCAGTTTTATGGAGACAACCGCAGTCAGG
>JBBTQZ010000045.1:0-18447 GCA_038065435.1 Patescibacteria group bacterium
CGTAACAAGGCACGGCTAGCGGAAGCTGGTCGTGGAATATTTCAAGGTGAAAAACCGTCCTGAACCTACACGCAAGTGAGGTGAAGGACTGATAGTCGATTTGAGCACTCCTTGTGAGGGCTCAAGCCCATCTGCGGAGGGAGAAAGAAGCGGAGACTGACAAAACTCAATTTGTTTGACCGATCGGAAAGACGATCCTAAAAAACACAACGAAACAAAACAAAGGCTGAAAACCGCTTAACAAAGCGGTTTTTTGCTGCTTGTAATGAGTTTGTCGAACTATCGACACCACTCTTATCCACAGTTGACTTGCTTTATTTTTATATTATGGTATACTATTTTACAGAGGTGCAGACATGCTTTTGAAAATCCAGAAGGTCGTTTCGCTGTTGGCTCTTGCCATCGGCATAATTTTTTTGTTTTTGGCTTTTTGTATGTTGGCTTTCGGAGCCATCATACAAGCCAATGACGTGGAGGCAACTCTGACAGCAAACGAGTTGCTCGCCGCCGGCCAAAACGTGGAGCTACCTAACCGACAATCCGCCAAGGAGGCTTCTCTGTTTCTGATCAAGTCGGGGGCTTTCCTTGGTGGATTTGGGATGATAATTATCATCTCTTCCAACTGGTGGAGGAGAAAAATAAAAAAGTCCGAAAAGGTCGAAAGGGTGGTCATGTTTGACCACCCTATGAGACCGCCACCGTCAAGACTTTTTAGGGCTCTCTAGATCGAGTGCCTCGCGAATGACCTAAAGGGTTGTTCGCGAGGCATTTTCATTTAGCTTAATTTTTGATATATTTTAACGGTGGCTTAGAATTTGCAGTCCCGCTTCACTAAAGCTACGCGGGACGCTGAAATTTTATAGTCATTTCATTCCTTAAAATTTCGCGCGTGTAGCTCAGCCTGGTTAGAGCACTCCACTGATAATGGAGAGGTCCTAAGTTCAACTCTTAGCACGCGCACCACACTTATCCACATATTGATTTTGTTTTTATATCTGATAAGATTTTCAACCAGTTGTTCACATTTTAGTTAAGGAGAAAGCGAGTGATAAACAATCACGCTATAGTTGTAATCGGACCGCCCGGAAGTGGCAAGAGCACCCTTGCGGAAGTTGCACGAGAAAAAGGTTACCACATTGTCACTGTAAGTGAGGCCTTGGACAAAATCGCAAGTGAAGAAGAAAAAGCCAAGATGCAACTTGGCTTATTGGCACCAGACCACTTGGCTCATGCAGCAATCATGGAGGCAACTCCAGCCCCACATGAAGCTTCAAAGCTTTTCTTTGACGGAGCAGCGCGAACCAAAGAACAAGCACGAATGCTGATTCAGATGCTTTTCAATCAGTACCAGTACATAGTGACTTTGATCCACTACACTGTTGATAGAGAAGTTGCCGAAGCAAGGATGCGGCGAAGGAACAGACCAGACGACAAGCCGAAGATCATCAAAACACGACTTGACACTTACGATGATAACTTCGTGGCAACCTATCTATATCTGAAAAGATATTGCAACAATTCTAGCTACACGATAGACGGCAATCCCAGCCCGGACATCGTGGAGTATGCGTTCTTGCAAAAATTGCAGGAAGAGTATCAAAAATTCGCCTTGCAAGAAAAACGTGTTGCCAACGGCCAACTTCAAGAAGCTTGATCTTTCTCCAAAGGAGACCCCCCGCAACCGAGAAGGTTGCGGGGGATTTTGTTTATCTTATGAAATATGCAATAATGTATTTCCTCTTTATTGATTAATTTGTTTGGTGTTTATACTGATGAGAAGAGAGGCCCAGCTTACGGCTGGATTTTAATTTAAAAAAATAATGCTTAAAAAAACAAAAATAGTTTGCACCATAGGACCAGCCACGGAGACAGTGGAAATGCTTGAAAAGCTTGTTCTCGGTGGTATGAACGTCATGCGTCTAAATTTCAGTCATGGCGACTTTGAGGAGCATAGAAATAGAGTCGCAAATCTAAAGAAAGTAATAGAGAAAACTGGCCAAAAGGTGGCTATACTGCAAGACCTAGCCGGACCAAAAATCCGTATAGGCAACTTCAAAAACGATAGAATAGAACTGAAAGAAGGTCAGATGTTTACTCTCACTATAGACGAGATAGAGGGGGATGAAAATAAGGTGCATATCAATTACCCCCATTTACCAATGGAGGTAGCACAGGGGCATATAATATTTTTGCACGACGGTAAAAAGAAATTGGAAGTAGTAGAGGTGATGGGTAATGATGTAGTATGTAAAGTGCTGGTAGGGGGCGAAATAAAAAGCAAACGAGGTGTCAACCTTCCAGATTCAAACATTTCTATCAGCTCTCTTACAGAAAAAGATAGAGGCGACTTGGAATTCGGTATAGAAAATGATGTAGATTTTATAGCTCTTTCTTTCGTCCGCAGACCAGAAGATATAGCTGAACTCCGAGAAATAATTAAAAATCACAATGTCGATGCCCGCCTTCGCAATGCTCCGGCGTGGGAACCAAAAATAATAGCAAAAATAGAAACTCCTCAAGCAGTCAAAAATATAGACAAAATTATAGAAATAACCGATGGAATAATGGTAGCAAGAGGGGATTTGGCGATAGAGATTCCGGCTGAAAAGGTGCCCTTTGTTCAAAAAGAAATAATCCGCAAATGCAATGATGCTGGTAAGCCAGTCATAACAGCGACTCAAATGTTGGAATCTATGATCACGAGTCCGATACCGACAAGAGCAGAAGTGTCGGATGTGGCAAATGCGATACTAGACGGTACCGACGCCATCATGCTATCAGAGGAAACAACTCTTGGTAATTATCCTTTAGAGGCAGTAAAAATAATGGCAAGAGTCGCCAAAGAGATAGAAGCAAATTATCCAGAAAGAGAGATCGTACACTCACCCAAAAATGGCAAAACTGTCGTGACAGACTCTCTCACTAGGTCAGTGGTCAAGACGGCACACGATGTATCGGCAAAAGCCATAGTGGCTCTCACCGGAAGCGGATTCAGTGCACGTATGATATCGCGCCACAAACCGAGGGTGCCCATATTCTCACTATCTGCAAATGTAAAAACAGTGAATCAAATGTGTGCGTCTTTCGGTTGTGTACCGATTCTTATAGAAGAATGGAAAAGTGTTCCTGAAGCTTTTGAAATAGTAAGAAACATATGCCTAGAAAAAGGGATAGCAAAAATGGGCGACAGAGTAGTGATAATAGCAGGAGCCCACACTGAAAACAGGAATATTCAAGAAACAAATATGCTTCTTGTGGAAACTATATAGCCACTTTGTTCTTTACTTCATTAGAGAGAGCGAAAGAACAAATATTATCTATCGTGGTGTCCAAAATGCGCCTTATGGCCTCTTCTGTGTTAAACGCTATATGCGGAGTGACTATCACCCTTGGATGATTGACGAGATAATTGTTTACCAAAATATTATTTATTTCTTCTGTATGTTTACCTGGATCAGACAAAAGCTTCAATTCTTCTCCCATCAGATTTTCTTCTTCTAAGACATCCAACCCAGCAGCAGATACAACACCCCCCTCTAGAGCTTTGGCCAAACTACTGGTCTGTACCAGACCACCCCTTGCGGTATTGATAAGGACTGCTCCGTGCTTTATATGCTGGATACTTAGATCGTTTATCATATGGTAGGTAGAGTCATCTAGCATGGCGTGAAGAGTTATAACATCAGAAAGAGAGAGTAATTCTTCAAACTGAGCGTATCTAAATCCAAGTTCTAGATCCAAACCTTGTTTCGGATAAGGATCATAAGCGATCACTTCCATACCAAAACCCTTGGCTATTTTTATAACATGCGAACCTATTCTACCTGTTCCCACAACACCTATAGTTTTACCCGCTAGATCAAAACCTCTTAAATTACCCTGAGTAAAAGAGCCCGTACTTGTAACTTGGTTATGAGCCTCCGGTATTTTACGAGAAAGAGAAAGGATCAGGGCAAATGTAAATTCAGCCACAGTATTCTCGCCATAAGAGGGGACGAAACAAACTTCTACACCTCTCGCTTTGGCAAACTCTAGGTCAATATGGTCAAACCCAGTAGAACGCGTAGCGATGAGCTTCAGATTGGGCATTTTGGATATCTCGCTTTCACCGCATTTATGATATACGAAAATAGAGAGCACCTCCGTTGCACCAAGAGTTTCTTTGTTTACTTCATCCAAACTTTTAGAAAAAGTGATTGTGTGGCCAGAAAGTTTCTGACTCACATAATCCTTCTCCCATTCTTCTTTGTATAAAAACAAAATGTTCATATAATTTTTAATTTAAAATATCTTGCTTCGCTTCTTCTTCGGCGATAGCAGAGAGCATCGGGATAACAGAGTCGGGGTTGAGGGAAACTGATTCTATTTTGTTTTGGATAAGAAAGCGTAGAAAATCGGGGTAGTCGGAAGGAGCTTGGCCGCAGAAGCCTATGTATTTGCCCCGCTCTCTACATTTTTGAATAGCCATTGCCACAAGATTTTTGACTGCTGGATCGTTTTCGTTGGAAATATGAGCCACAATGCCGGAATCGCGATCGAGCCCCAAAGTAAGTTGAGCAAGATCGTTGGAACCTACTGAGAAACCGTCGAAAATATCTAAAAATTCATCCGCTCTCAGAACGTTGGTCGGTATCTCACACATTACATAAACCTTGAGGCCATCCTCGCCTCGATGTAAACCCTCACTTTCCATTATTTCCAAAATTTTTCTCCCTTCTTCTGGCGTACGGCAGAATGGGATCATTGGCACGACATTTTTAAGACCAAATTCTTCTCTAATTTTCTTTATGGCCATACACTCTAATCGGAAGCTTTGAGTAAATTTGGGATCAGCATAACGAGAAGCGCCTCGCCAGCCAAGCATTGGGTTTTCTTCTTTTGGTTCGTACGCTTCTCCTCCAAGTAAAGTAGCATATTCATTGGTTTTAAAATCGGAAAAACGAACTATGACATCGTTTGGCCAAAAAGCCGTACCTATCTGACCGATGCCTTCTGCAAGTTTATTTATATAAAAATCTGTTTTTTTCTCATAACCGACGGTGATTGCTTCTATTTTTTTCTTTAAGGACGGGGATTTTAAATTGTCAAAATCGAGTAGGCAATTCGGATGCACTCTGATATTTGAGGCTATTATGAACTCTTCTCTTGCAAGCCCAACTCCTTTGTTTGGAATAAAAGAGTACATGAAAGCCGATTCGGGACTGCCTATATTCATACACACTTTGGTGCGAGTCTCTTTGAGGTTAGAAACATCGTGCACTTTTTCCTGCCATTCCAACTTACCTTTATACACTTTACCGACAGTACCACTCGAAGTATCTACTGTAACCTCCTCTCCGTCCTCTAAAATACTTAGAGCATTGCCCGTACCGATCACCGCTGGGATACCCAGCTCTCTAGAGACAATGGCCGCATGCGATGTACGACCCCCTTTCTCTGTAATGATGGCGCTTGCTATTTTCATTATGGGTTCCCAATCTGGATCAGTGATCTCGGTAACCAAAATTTCTCCCTTTTTAAATTCATTCAGCTTTTTTACATCTTTTATTATACGTACCTTACCGCTTGCTATTTTGGTGCCAACAGAAATACCTTTCACTATTGGTTCTTCATTTGTTTCTAGCTTATATTCAGTAATTTGTAGGTGGCTCTTTTCAGATTGGACGGTCTCTGGTCTTGCTTGCACTATAAATAATTCCCCAGTTAGACCATCTTTGGCCCATTCCATATCCATAGGGACAGGTTTGCCAGCTTTAGCAGAATAATAACCCTCTATTTCCATACCCCAACGAGAAAGAACTAAAATCTCTTCATCGTTCAACACAAAGCTATTGCGCTCTTCTTTGGAAGTTTTTATTTCTTTAACACTTCGAGAAACTTCAGTGTAAACTGGTTTTTTCATGTCCATGGCGTAGATCATTTTGTTCTCCTTGGATCCAAGATTTTTCTTTATAATCGGCCGGAAATTGTTACGCAAGCCGATCTTCCACACCAAATATTCGTCTGGAGTCACTTTACCTTGAACTACCATCTCGCCCAAACCCCAGGAGGCATCTATTTCTACTACATCCTTGAAACCGCTCTCTGTATCCAAAGTAAACATGACTCCCGAAGAGCCTTTATCCGATCGAACCATCTTTTGGACACCAACAGAAAGAGCCACGTCAAAATGGTTGAAGCCTTTATCGACTCTGTAAGAAATCGCCCTATCGTTCCAGAGCGAAGCAAAAGCTTCTTTGGTGGCTTGAAGGACATTTGTTTCGCCTACAACATTGAGAAAAGTCTCATGTTCTCCGGCAAAAGAAGCGCCTGGTAAATCTTCGGCTGTAGCACTAGAGCGGACAGCGGTGTCTGTGGCTTTGGATCCGTAGGCATTGGATAGATCCTTGTAAGCTTGCTTTATAGCTTCCTCTAAATCATTTGGTAAATCAGATTCTATTATTTTTTCCCTTATGCGCTTACCTACAGCTTGAAGGCTTGAGACATCTTGGATATTCAAAGTAGAAAGCGAACTTTCTATAAAATTTTTTAGACCGGCTTTATCTATGAAATACCTGTAAGCATAAGCGCTAATCGCAAAACCATTTGGTATTCTTATACCCTTTGGTACAAGATTTTGATACATCTCTCCTAGAGAAGCATTTTTGCCACCAACAAAAGCCACGTCTGCTATACCGATCTGGTCAAACCATAAAATATATTTTTTATCTTTTTCCATTTCTGTTTAGTATTATAACTAAATCAGAAACATTACTCCCGAGTCTACCTGTGTATATGTCACCATCAATTTTTTGCCAAAAATCATAGCTATTATTTTTTTCTAAAAAATCTTCCGGGTGCAGGCCCAATTCTTCAGCTTTTTTTTGCATTTCTCTATCGGCCAAAGCTCCCGCACTTTCCGTATTGTCCCAACCATCGCTAGCAATGGAGGCGACCACACGATCATCTTTAATATAAGGCAAAGCCCCTAAAACAAGTTCCTGATTTCTGCCACCCTTACCTTCAGCTTTTAGACTGACAGTAGTCTCTCCGCCAAATATATAGCAAGTATCTGGGCTAATAGCATCACTAGCAAACTTTTTTCCTATTTCCCTAGCTTCACCAGAAAGGGTATTAGTCTCTACGCTCGCTCTAAAACCCAACTCTTGAGCCTTCTCTTGCATTGCCATAAGTGCATCTTTGTTTGAAAGCACAAGAAAATTTTGTACTTTCTTAAAATATTTATCTTCTTTTGAAGTCTCCGTAAAATTTAAAGTCTTTATAAAATCTGAATCTACATTATATTTCCCCAGTACATTTTTTACCTCTTCTAAAGTAGAGTCGTCCTTTACTGTAGGACCGGAAGCCACGATGGACATATCATCCCCAGGAACATCAGAAAATATAAGAGATACAACTTGAGCTGGATAAAGTATTTTAGCAAGGCCGCCACCATGTACTAGAGACAAATGTTTTCTTACTATATTTAATTCAGATATTTGAGCGCCTTTGTTTGTAAGTTCTTTGGTTATTCTAGAAAGCGAATCGCAATTTTTGTCGCTTGGCATACAAAGAAGTGCCGATCCCCCACCAGAAATAAGTACTAAAACAAGATCGCGCTCCGTCACTCCTTCTACCATTTCTATTATTCTGTTTGTAGTATCTATGTTTATATCTGAGGGGTAGGGATGAGTGCCAACGTATGATTTTATCTTTTTCAAATTGCCAGTCCTTACATCTACCACGATACCGTCTGTAAGTTTATCTCCCAACATTTCTTCTATTGCCAAAGCTCCATCTAAAGCGCATTTACCAATACCTATAAAAAATATTCTTTCAAAAAAATTGCATTGAAACCCCATACCTCTGATCTTTGCGTGTTCGGTGGATACGCAAAAAGAATTGTCATGGAGGGAGATCTTTTGACGTAATATATTTTTTGTATCTATAGCCCTAAGTCCAGCTTCTAGTATGGCAAGTGCGTCTTTTCGAAGCTTGGAGTTTGGCCGAGAGAGTGCATCTATATTCTTTATAATAGGCATATTATTCATTTGACTTATTTTATTATTTTGCTACTATTTAAGCAATGTTAAAAATAAGGATGCAAAGAGTAGGGAGGAAACATGAGCCGATGTATCGGCTTGTTTTGACTGATAGCCGTAACTCCACGAAAAGTGGTCGGTTCTTGGAAATACTTGGATCTTACGATTCAAGAAAGGCGGAAAAAGCTGAAATAAAAGGAGAGAGGGTAAACCACCTGGTAAAGCATGGGGCCCAGATGAGCCCTACTGTTCACAACCTTATGGTAAAGATGGGAGCGATATCTTTGCCCAAAATTAATGTTTTAAAAGCAAGTATTATAAAAAAAGCTCGCATTCCAAAAGAAACCGAGCCAAATAACCCGAAAAATATGAGTGATGAAAATACGCAAGATGCAGGAGGTGCATCAGAAAGTAATGATAACGATGTAGTTTCTAATGAAGAAGTGGTCGGTGCAACAGAAAAAGAACAAGCACCAGCCGAAGAATCGACCCCAGAGACACCCGCCGAGGCTACAGATGCCGAAGCTACAGAATAATGTTATAATTTAGGAGTTATTAGAAAGACTAACAGCAATACAATGGAAAGAGATCAGGAATTTTTGGACTTTATTATAAGAGGTTTGGTGGATCACCCAGAATCAGTAAAGATAAAGCGTACAGTGGATGAAATGGGAGTACTTCTATCTTTAGATGTACACTCGGACGACATGGGTAAGATAATCGGTCGTTCTGGCAATACCGCCAAAGCTATAAGAATACTTCTTAGAGTAGTCGGTATGAAGAACAACGCCCGCGTAAACCTAAAGATCAATGAACCTGAGGGTGGCCGTAGGGCTCCCGCTACAGCACCGACATCCGACAATGTGTCTATGGATGATGTGATGGAGGACCTTAAGATTTAGAGTCAAGAATTACGAATAAAGAATTAAGGAAAATTAAAACTAAGTTCAAATGGACTTAGTTTTAATTTTATTGTATTATCATCTTATGACTTTTCATATAATTACTCTCTTTCCGGAGTCTTTTAGCTCATACACGAGCAGCTCTATTATTGGCAGAGCGGTCAAAGATAAAAAAATAAAAATTAAATTTTATAACCCACGTCAATTTACTCGCGACAAACACCGAAGGATAGACCGTAAGCCTTTTGGTGGGGGCCCTGGGATGGTGATAGAAGCTTTGCCAGTGATCAAGGCGATAGAAAGTGTAAAACGTAAAGTGAAAAAGGCAAAAATAATCTGGCTCACACCATCTGGTAAACAATTTGATAATGTACAGGCCGATAAGTTCAAAAAATATTCTGACTTGATCATTGTCTGTGGTAGATACGAAGGTATTGATTCACGAGTAAAAAAAGTGTTTAAGGTGGATGAAATTTCCGTTGGACCTTATGTGCTGACGGGTGGAGAATTACCAGCAATGGTGATTTTGGATTGCGTAGCGCGTCGTATACCAGGAGTTTTGGGTAAAATAGAATCAGTAGAGGAAAATAGGGTGGCTAGTAGCGATGTCTATACCCGACCAGAAGTGTTTAAGTATAAAAACAAAAGTTATAAAGTTCCTAAAGTATTACTCTCCGGACATCATGCGAAAATTACCGAATGGCGAAGGAAATAACTCACCCCAACCCTCTCTTACAACAAGAGAGGGGGCCGAACACAACGAAAAATCCCGACTATGCGGGATTTTTCGTACTCAACCTTTAGGCAAATAAAAAGGCGCCTTATCTATGCCTGTATTCAGTTGAGCCAAAGGAGAAATACGTTACCTGCCATTATAGGGCAGAAGATGGACTTCTCTTTTGGTTCAGAAAAAACTTATCCTAAATAATAATATCATACTTTTTTTATTTCAAAGACCCTCTATCCACACCACAGAGTCTTAAAGAGAGTATAATGGGAGTATATAAAAGTGTATAAGTAATTTATATAATATGGAAAGTATAAATAGGCCTGATATAGAAAAAGCGGAGAATGGGGTGGAAAATGAACCAACCAGAAACGAAAAGATGAGAGCTGCCCAAATGAGAGTAGTAGAAATGTTTAAACAAAGATGGCTAGAAACAAAAATATAAAGAACCCTTTGGATTTTATGGTGGAGCAAGCTCGAGTAGAAACCGAGATCGCTAAGGAAATCGTAGAGAGCATCCGACTTCGCCAAGATTCCGCCGGACAAGTAAAGGCAGGGGGGGATTATTATGAAGAGAAAATAGCTCTTAAGATGCTTGATTTTTTTATAGAAGAAGAAAAAATGCTTACCCTTTATGCTGAAGCAAAGCAAAACTATCCGATCATAGCGGAGCTGATGGAAAACAAGAGACCATACCTGCGAGAGTTCTCGAATGAAGCGAAGAAATTGTTTGAAAAAAGTCTGATTGAAAAAATCTGAATTAAGAATTACAAAGTAAGAATTAAGCTTAATTCATGATTCTTGATTCATAATTCAAAAATATGCAAATAGAGAACGATATCATCGAAAAACATTTAGAAAACATTCGAGCTCTTCAATCACCATCTGGGCTTTTTATGGCTTCTAGGAGTGATGTCTCTACCGGCTACAACAAAGCATGGCTTCGCGACAATTTTTATACCTGCATTGCTTTTGAAGAAGTGGGAGATTGGGAAACAGTAAAGAAGACTTGGAAAGCCGTACTGCAGATTTTTATAAAACATAAAGACAAAATAGATTGGGCAAGAAAAAACAAACCGTACGCCACTTATCAATACATTCATGCTCGCTACAATCCAGAAAATTTTGAGGAGTTTTGGGAGGAGTGGGGTAATAAACAAAACGATGCCGTAGGAGCCATACTTTTCAAACTAGGGGACTTAGAGGAGAAAGGGATCAAAATAGTGGAAACAAGTGATGAAAGATTGGTTGTACAAATACTTGTGGACTATTTAGAGTCTATAGAATATTGGCAGGATCCGGACAATGGGGTCTGGGAAGAATACGAGGAGCTTCATATGTCTTCTGTCGGCGCTTGTGTAGCCGGACTTAAAAAAATAAAATTTGTAGAAACCATAAAAGTATCAGATTATTTGATAGAAAAAGGGGAGAGTGCGCTTCGCAATTTATTGCCCAGAGAATCCAAAAGTAAATTTGCAGATCTAGCCCTACTCTCTCTTATTTACCCATTTAATGTCGTGGACGAAAGGATGGCCAGGGAAATAGTGCGCAAAGTGGAATATCATTTGGAGCGCAATAGGGGAATTATAAGATACAAAAACGATCGCTACTATAATAAAAATGAAGATGGGTATAGCGAAGAGGCGGAATGGTGCTTTGGTTTTCCGTGGCTAGGAATTATTTATAATGGTTGGGGGAATATTGAAAAGTCGCATGAGTATCTCCAAAAAGCTATGGCGACTATTTATAACGATCAGATACCGGAGCTTTACTACTCCGATTCACCCAAATGTAACGAGAACGTACCGTTAGCATGGGCAGAAAGTCTTTTTGTAGTAGCTCTTTTGCGATCTTTTACAGAAAAAATCTAAATCTGCTAAAATAACCAGCATATGAAAAAAATTCGCGTGGGATTTATTGGTCAGGGTTATATAGGTAAAAATTATGCAGACGATTTTGAAACACGAGGGTATGAAGTAATCCGCTATGCCAAAGAGGAGCCTTATATCAAAAACAGAGACGTCATAAAAACTTGTGAGATAGTCTTTGTCGCCGTACCCACGCCAACAACTAAGAATGGGTACGACGGAAGTATCATAAGAAGCGTATTACCTTTAACAGAGACAAATACAATCGTAGTCCTCAAATCTACCATACTACCGGGCTTGACTAGGATTATTCAGAAAGAATTTCCTGATCGTATCATCATGCATTCACCAGAATTCCTAAGCGAGACAACAGCCGCAAACGATGCAGCGCATCCATTTATGAACATAGTCGGTATCGTAGAAAATAATGATAAACACAATGAAGCAGCTAGATTGGTTCATTCCATACTTCCAAATGCCCCTTTTATAAAAACCGTGTCCAGCGAAGAAGCAGAACTTATCAAATATGCTCACAACGGTAGCGGTTATACCCAAATTATATTTTTCAATTTGATATACGACCTAGCTATCAAGCTAGGATCCAATTGGCAAAATATTGAAGAAGCTTTAAAAGCCGACCCTTTCATACCAAACAGATACGCCTCTCCTATACACAAAAGTGGTCGCGGAGCTGGGGGTCACTGTTTTATAAAAGATATGTCTGCTCTTAGACAGATTTACGAATCTATAACCAAAGATACAAAAGGCGTTGATATACTAAAAAGTATGGAGGAGAAAAACAAATCTCTTTTGACCCAAAGCAACAAAGACATTGACCTGCTCAAAGGAGTTTATGAATAACGGATCATGATTTGCATTCTATCCACATACCTATTGCAAACAAAAATTGATGCGCTATTATTTATTTAGAAGTACCTTACCGTACCCAACGACAATGGTCGTGCGGGCTTTTTCTTCCAAACGCAAGTTTGCCGAAGAACAACAAGAGAGGGAGTATTTCGGCTGAAAGACGGATTTCCCGCTGGGGATTTGCAGCAACAAGGTTCATCAGTATACCCGAAAGGGTACAGCCCCATTTTTATGGGAGCATAGTCTGACGAGGACTAAAAAGCGCCTGCCACTCCCTAGGCGCTTTTTCATTTTAATAACAAAATCTCGCCTAACCACTTGGAAACTGGGTTTCCAAGTTTTTGTGTTATATTTGTGATTATGAAATTGAGATCTAAAAAACCAGTGGCTTTTCAGGGTGAAATAGGAGCGTTTAGTGAAATGGCCCTTTATAATGTGTTTGATAAAAAAACAAAAATAAGACCAAGTGTGTCATTTAAGGAAGTTTTTGATTCGATAAAAAGCGGTAAATGTGAGTGGGGTGTCTTGCCAGTAGAAAATAGCTTGGGGGGCATAGTCTATCAGGTTTGGGATCTACTACACGAATATAATTTGCATATTACTCACGAAACAAAAGTGAAAATAGAACATTGTTTGATCGCCAATCCAAATGCAAAAATTAGCGATATAAAAAAAGTATTTACGCACTACCAAGCAGTTCTACAGTGCGACAATTTTCTAAGAAAACATAAAAATTGGGTGGTGGAAAATGCCTACGATACTGCTGGCAGTGTAAAAACGATCAAAGATCTAGGAGACAAATCAATGGCGGCCATTGCATCAGAAAAAGCTTCTCAAATATACGAGATGCGGATATTGGCAAAAGGAATTCAGGATTCAAAAGAAAATTATACGAGATTTATTGTTATTGGTAGAAAAAAATCTGTTTCTGGCAATAAATTCACACTAGAGATATCTATAAAGCATATGGAAGGCAGTCTTCTAGAAATACTGGGAATAGCGAGCAGATATAAAATCAATCTTACATCTATCCATTCGCGACCAAACAAAACTAAACCCTTTGAGTATAATTTCTTTTTAGAGGGAGTCTGCAACAAGCAATCTAATAAATTTTTTGCTGAAATAAAAAAGAAAAGCCTAGAATCAAAAATCTTAGGAACCTATAAAGCTAGTGTGTAAAACAACAGAAATTCGTAGGATTCTCCTGAATAACAGACACCGAGCTTGATATTAAGAAATATACTGGTAATGTTACGGCAGGAGGGTAGTGTGAATAAAGTGATTCTTGTGTTCTTTTTGATTTCCTCAAGCTGGCCAAGTTTTGGCCAAACAGGGGGAATTGATTTATATGGCTACTCAGAGAAGGTGTCCTTCTTTGGGCGACAGGCGACTGTGAAGATCTCTAAGCTTGACCACTCTGGTCAAGCCATCTCAAGCGTCACCCTTTGTTTCAAAAAGAGGGGAGGCTTCCTTTGGTGGGGTGGGCAGTGGCAGATCCAAAAAGCGGAGCTCAAAAACCGCAGAACTCTCAAGAAACTCGCCGGAGCAACATCTCTCGGCGAGTTTTACTAACTAAAACCGCGCCACTTAGGTAGCGCGCCTGGAGCAAGAGCTTGTTTGCTCTGAAACATAGAGCTTATTGTAAAGTATATAAAAAAAATTTAGACATTTTCCATTATCCACAGGTATGGGTTGCAAAGTTGACAGAAATTGTAAAGAGACTATAATGGAGATTACGATTGAGTTTTGAGTGTCAAGAGAGTGGCTGTGAATAGCGAAAAAGCTTTATTCCTAGCCATAGTTTTAATAGTAAAAGACCTTCTCGTTTTGAATAACACAAACGAAAATAGTTAAAGAAGGGAAAAAACAAAAAGCCCCGATGCTTTTCGGGTGCGTTTCTTGTGTTGTGTTTAGTGTGATGTGAGGAAATAAGACTAGATCTAAGTGAAGAATTACGGCTAGAGCGGAGGCAGTAATTCTGAACAATAATAATTTATAAAAAAATATGCAAACATTATTGCCCAAAAATATTTCAGTAAATTCAAGAAGCCTATCGTCGGAGTACCAAGCCTAGTCAAGGACCAGCTCGATTCATTCAAATGGCTTGTGGAGAAGGGTCTGGAAGAAGTGCGCAGTGAGTTTGCGATGATCAACGATTTTACAGGCAAGAAATTCAAATTTGAATTTTTGGGTTTTGAACTGGAGAAGCCAAAGTACGACGAATATCATGTCAAAGAAAAAAAGCTTTCTTATGAGGCTGGCCTAAAAGCTAGAGTAAAACTGACCAACAAAACTTTCGGCACCGAAAAGGAGCAGGAGCTCTTTATGGCCGATTTCCCCATGATGACTCCACATGGCACATTTATAATAAGTGGAGTAGAGAGAGTTATCGTGCCTCAGCTCGCCAGATCTTTTGGCGTATTCTTTACTGGCATGGAAATGAAGGGAAGAAAACTCTTTGGGGCCAAGATCATTCCTGCTCGTGGGGCATGGATAGAGATAGAAACAGATATAGACAAAACTTTGTATGTAAGAATAGATAGAAAGAGAAAATTTGCCGCCACCACCCTGCTTAGAGCCTTCGGAGCGCAAACAGATACAGATATATTAGAGCTCTTCAAAGACCGACCTGAGGCACGCGAATACATAGAAAAAACTTTGGCCAAAGATCATGTAAAGCTTGCGGACCAAGCTTATGTAGAAATATACAGAAGGCTCCGAGACGGCGATCTTGCTACCCCAGAAAATGCCAAAGAATTCTTCAACGCTATCTTTAGTAGTGAGAGATACGATTTGCAAAAAGTCGGACGATTTAGATTCAACGCCAGATTCAATTTGCCTACCGACGGCAAGGACGCCGAGCGCAAAACTCTAAGTTTGTCGGATCTAGCTCTTGTGGTGTCTCATATTATAGAGCTCAACACCACCCCCGGCGCAGAGGAGGACGACATAGACCACCTAGGTAGTAGAAGAGTGCGTTATATGGGAGAAATGATGCAACAAAAGTTTCGCATCGGTATGGCCCAGATAAAACGCAATATGCAAAATAGAATGTCCACAGTAGATACAGATGTCTCTATGCCTATGCAGTTTATAATGACCAAGCCTCTACAAGCTAGAATAAAAGAATTCTTTACCACTAACCAATTGTCGCAATTTATGTCCCAAGAAAATGCTCTTTCTGAAATAGAGCATTTGAGACAATTGTCGGCTTTGGGACCCGGAGGTTTGAACAGAAGTAGAGCTGGGTTTGAAGTACGCGATGTCCATCCTAGCCACTACGGCAGGCTTTGCCCTATACATACTCCAGAAGGTCCGAACATTGGTCTGATCCTTCACCTTTCTGTATATGCTCGGATAAATGAATTCGGCATGATAGAAACTCCTTATGCCAAAGTAAAAAACGGTATGGTAACAAAAGAAATAGAATATTTGAATGCTTTGGAAGAAGAGAAGTTTGCTATCGCTCACGCAGCAACTCAAGTAGACGATGAAGGACACATAAAACCATCAATGGTAGAAGCTCGCTTCAATAGCAAGCCTAGTCTAATACCGAGAGAAAAAATAGATTATATGGATGTGGTGACCAACCAAGCTTTTTCTATAGCTACATCTATGATTCCGTTCCTAGACCACAACGATGCCAACAGAGCACTGATGGGTAGCAACATGCAAAAACAAGCAACGCCTTGCGTATTGCCAGAAGCACCGCTTGTAGCTACGGGTATGGAGGGTCCTGCTATGCGAGATGCTGGAAGACTTGCCATAGCTCTAAATGAAGGATTGGTAACGGCGGTGGATGGCAAACATATAAAAGTGAAGTCCGGACAAAAAGAAGATGTTTACAAACTGATCAATTTTACAAAGACCAATTCGGCTACATGTCTGCATCAGAGACCAATAGTAAATGTGGGCGATAAGGTCAAAAGAGGAGATGTCTTGGCAGATACACTCACAAGCTCTGGCGGAGAAATGGCACTTGGGCAAAACATGCTTGTGGCTTTCCTTTCTTGGTCTGGCTCAAACTATGAAGACGCCATTATACTTTCTGAAAAACTGATCAAAGATAGCAAGTTTACTACTATGCATATAGATGAAGTGGTAGTGAACGTCCGAGACACAAAGCTTGGACCAGAAGTAACCACTTGCGACATACCAAATGTAGGAGAAGGTAAACTAAAAAACTTGGCTGAAGACGGCATCGTTCGCATAGGAGCTGAAGTGCATCCGGGAGACATCCTTGTCGGCAAAATAACACCAAAAGGGGAGACCCAGCTTACTCCAGAAGAGAGGCTGCTCCGAAGCCTCTTCGGTGAAAAAGCCAGAGATGTGAAAGACACCTCCAAGAGGGTGGAAGGCGGCAAGAAAGGTAGAATTATAAATGTACAAGTATTTAGTAGAGAAAAAGGAGACAAGCTAGAGAGTGGCATAATAAAAAGAATTCATATAGAAATCGCTCAGATAAGAAACGTATCAGTCGGAGACAAGCTGGCTGGACGCCATGGTAACAAAGGGGTTATATCCAAAATACTTCCTATAGAAGATATGCCTTATATGGAAGACGGTACACCAGTGGATGTCATACTTACTCCACTTGGAGTACCGAGTCGTATGAACTTGGGGCAAATATTAGAAATCCACCTAGGTTTAGCTGCCAAAAAATTGGGCTACCAAGCTATAGTACCTCCATTTGCTGGAGCCACAAACAAAGAAATAGAAGATGAACTAGAGAAAGCTGGTTTTAGCAAAGACGGCAAAATGCAACTCTATGACGGCAGGACAGGTGAAGCATTCAAACAAAAAACCAGCCTTGGCTATATGTACATACTGAAGCTAGACCACATGGTGGAAGACAAGATACATATGCGATCCATCGGTCCGTACAGCCTTATCACCCAACAGCCTCTTGGCGGTAAAGCTCAAGGTGGTGGACAAAGATTTGGTGAAATGGAAGTCTGGGCACTTCTTGGACATGGGGCAGCTTATACTCTCAAAGAAATGTTGACTATAAAATCGGATGACATAGTAGGTAGAAGTGCTGCTTTTGACGCGATAGTAAAAGGCGAAAAAATAAAGAGTGATAATCTACCCGCTGCCTTTAATGTTCTTATAAGTAATCTGCGTGGCTTGGGGCTCGATGTAGAATTATTAAAAGATAATAACGAAACACTCTAATGATCAACAACAAAGCGGCTCCAACAAACGATTTCAAGGCGATGAGGCTTATCTTGGCTTCACCAGATGCAATAAAAAATTGGTCACATGGAGAAGTCACTAAGCCGGAAACCATAAATTATCGTACTCAACGCAGTGAACGCCACGGTCTATTTGATGAAAAAATATTCGGTCCAGATAAGGACTTTGAGTGTTATTGCGGTAAATACAAGGGTATCCGCTACAAGGGTATCGTGTGCGAAAAATGCGGAGTGGAAATAACGAGATCAATTGTAAGAAGAGAGAGAATGGGCCATATAGACTTAGCGGCACCAGTAGCTCATGTCTGGTTCCTAAAGAGTATGCCTTCGCGCATATCGATTATACTTGGCCTTACTTCTGTAGACGTGGAAAAAGTTGTTTATTTTGCAGGTTATATAATCACCAAAGTTACAGATGAAGAAAAATCTTCCATATTGAAGGATTTGGATATGGAGTTTAAAACAAAAATAAAACAATTAACCGAAGAAAAACATAAGGAACAACTCAAAGAAAAACTTTTGGCCACAAAGAAAGAAATAGAGAGTATAGAAGTTGGCAAAGTGATAGACGAAGTGGCTTATCATAATTATTCGGTAAAATACGGCACTCTCTTTGAAGCTCAAATAGGAGCAGAAGCCATATACAACATTTGCAAAAATATTGATCTCAAAAAACTTGAATCTAATCTCATAGTAGACTTAGAAAAAGCTAAATCTATCGATTCATCCAAAATCGCCAAGCGTCTTTCTATCGTACAGGCCATGCTTAGAGCGGGTGTGCGTCCGGAATGGATGTTTCTCACTAGAATACCTGTTATACCACCAGCTATGCGACCGATGGTACCCTTAGACGGCGGCAGATAC
>JBBTQZ010000046.1:0-3560 GCA_038065435.1 Patescibacteria group bacterium
AAGCCAGAAAGCAGGACTAAAACTTTTGGAGAATTTCTTAAACTATACAAATTAATTTTATGCTAAAAAAAAGACTTATACCAACTTTACTTTTACAAAATGGTCAGCTGGTGAAGAGTGTTGGGTTCAATGAATACCAGATTATAGGTAATCCAAAAACGGCTATTCAGTTTTTTAATGCTTGGGCAGTGGATGAAATCATTTTTTTGGATATTAGTAAAGATAGAAATTATTTGGATTTGATGAGGGACGATTATAATTACAAAAGTCCCGATAATTTTTTAGGTATCGTAGAAGAATGTGCCAAAATTTGTTTTGTACCTCTTACAGTGGGTGGCGGTATTAGAAGTACTGATGATATGGTGGCCTACTTCAAGCATGGAGCTGATAAAATCTCAATAAATACTGAAGCAGTTAAAAATCCAAAGATTATTACCGAGGGGGCTCTTAAATTTGGCAAACAAGCTATAGTTGTGTCTGTAGATGTAAAATTTATTTCTGGTAAATATGAAGTTTTTATTAATCATGGTTTGGAGGCGACAGGGCTCGATCCGATTGAATGGATAAAGACAGTAGAAAAAATGGGAGCAGGAGAGATACTAATTAATTCGATAGACAGAGATGGGTCGCTTATAGGCTATGATTTGAATTTGATCAAAAATATTACGGATAATGTCGGTATACCAGTCATTGCTCTTGGAGGTGTTGGCAAGTGGCAAGATTTGGTAGATGGAGTAAAGTTGGGAGGGGCTTCTGCTGTTTCAGCCGCTAATATCTTCCACTATACCGAACAGAGTACAAGGCAGGCCAAGAAGCACATGGTAGAGATAGGGCTTGATGTTCGTATATAATTTTCTATAAAATTTTACAAAAATATTATGAATTATTGTTCAAAATGTGTTTACCCTTCTGCTTCAGCTGTCAAACTAACTTTTGATGATGAGGGTCTATGTTCTGGTTGTAGAGTATATAACGAGAGAAAAAAGGTAGATTGGGAGAAGAGAGCAAAAATGCTTTTTGATTTCGCACAGGGATATAAAGATAAAACTGCCGGCAAAAATTATGATTGTATAATTCCGGTGAGCGGCGGTAAAGATAGTTACTTTCAAGCTTATTATGCCACTGAAGTTTTGGGGTTGAAACCACTTCTGGTGACTTATCATGGAAATAATTATCTTCCTGAAGGAGCACGAAATTTGGAGAGAATGAGAAATGTGTTTAATGCTGATCACTGTGTATTTAAGCCAGCTGAATCTCTACTAATAAAATTAAATCGTCTTTGTTTTAGAATGATGGGTGATATGAATTGGCATGCTCATTGCGGTATTTATACTTATCCAGTACAAGTAGCGGTGAAATACAAGATCCCTCTGATTATTTGGGGAGAACATGGCTTTGCAGAACTTGGTGGCATGTATTCAATGAATGATTTTCCAGAAATGACGGCTAAATTTAGACTCGAACATGTCCAACGCGGTTTTGATTGGTTTAATATGATTGAAAAATCGGAAAATATTAACGAGCAGGATTTGCTTTGGGCCAAATATCCAACAGATGAAGAGATCGATGAAGTGGGCGTTAGAGGTATCTATTTGGGTAATTTTGTAAATTGGGATGGTAACTTCAATTATCAAACTGTCAAAGAAAAATATGGATGGGAAGCAAGAGATATACCCTTTGAACGAACTTATAGAATGTTTTCTAACCTAGATGATATGCACGAAAATGGTATGCATGATTATTTAAAATTTATAAAGTTTGGTTATGGTAGAGCTTCCGACCATGCTTCCAAAGATATCCGAGCTCAAAAGATGACCAGAGCTGAAGGTATTGAAATGGTCAAAAAATATGATGCTGTGAAATCAAGCGACTTAAAGAGATGGTTGGAATATGTAAATATGACTGAAGAAGAATTTGATCAGACTGCCGATACTTTCCGAGACCCAAAAGTTTGGTGGATAGAAAATGGCGAGTGGTGGAAAGACAACATTTGGGGCGAACCCTCTTCGTATGGCAAGGTTTATCTACCGAAAGAATTACAGGGAAGATATAAAACTAAAAAATAACTATTGCTTTTTCATAATGTATATGTTATTGTCTAAATAGAAAAAGGAGGCATAATATGCTCAAAACTCACTGGCTTTTGCCGGTTTTGTTGTACATTGTTATCGCCCACCTTGGTATTGGGTGGGCCAAGAAATACATTGTCGGGCTTCATTCCCGCACGCAAAGGTTTTTCCTACAATACCTTTTTTGTGCGGTGATGGCGATCATTTTCGCTATAGCTCTCGGACAGTTCAGTTTGAGTCCTTATATAGTGGGGATTGGATTGTTGAATGGTCTAGCATGCTATTGCATGTGGAAGGCCACTGACATCTCACTTGCTAAGACTTCACTGTTCACCTTCATTGATGATATCTTGGCGATGAGCTTGAGTTATATGATCCTTGCGGAAGGCGAAATACTGAATTCTTGGAATAGCACCGGGATTGGGCTGTGCGTTCTCTCTGTCGTTCTGTTTGCTCTCTATGCTTATCAGCGTCGAGAGTCACTCGCATTTTTTGTCTACACCGCTGTCTATAGTGTACTTTGGGGCGTCACTATCTTTTCTGTGAGATATGCTGCCTTCAATAAGCTACCTCCAGGACAGTTCCTTTCGGGGTGGTATCTAGGGTCATTGGTCGCAGCAATCCTGATTGTCCTTTTCTATAAGGATAATGACGAAAGTCAGCGAGAAAACGAAACCAAGACATTGAGGATTGCAGATGTGGCAGGAATGTTCGTGTACGCTTTTGGCATCGCTCTTTGCTTGGGAACCCTCTTTTGAGTCTCTTCGCTAGCTCCTCAGATCATTACTCAACCGATTTTTCTAGTCACTGAGGCGGTAGTGCCGACTCTGATTGGACTGTATGTTTTCGGGGAGAAAAAACAGTTCAACTCTGTCCAATACCTATTTGCTTTGATTGGGCTAGTTGGAGTAGCACTCCTTGCTACTAGTCGATTTTAACCAACCGCTCCGAGATCTATGTGTCCCGGAGTGGTTTCTTTTTTTAATTCTATATCACTGATTTTATCTAAAAAGATGCTATAATCCTCTCATTATTACAGAAATTACAATAGTAATTTAAATATAAAATATGACAGGTATAATTATACAAGCTAGGATGGGTTCAACTAGGTTGCCAGAGAAGGTGATGAAGGACCTATCGGAGAAGCCATCGCTTTGGCATACGGTAGAGAGGTGTAGAAAATCAAAAAAAGCAGATATTGTAATTGTAGCCACTACTACAGAATCGGCCGACGACAAAATAGCTAATTTTTGTGAAGAAAATAGGATAGCCTGTTATCGAGGGAGTCTGAAAGATGTTCTTGATAGATTTTATGAGACAGCTAGTAAATTTAAACTAACCACAATCATTCGAGCCAATTCAGACTGTCCTCTCATTGATCCAGAAACAATAGATAGATGTGTAGAAGAGTTTGAAAAATTGGGAGTTGATTATATAAGTAATGTTGTTCCGGGAGAGAGAACATTTCCTCGTGGTTTGGATTGCGAGATC
>JBBTQZ010000047.1:0-5842 GCA_038065435.1 Patescibacteria group bacterium
GATACCCTAAAAATGGCTGGGATACAAATACTCCGCACCGATCTAGAAGGTAGAGTAATGTTCGAAACCGATGGATTAAAACTAAAAATTAAATAACCCCCGCGTCTTTGAGGGCCTTGTAGGGGCCTTTTTTTTGTATAGTTTTTATGCCTTTAGCAGAGAGGTTGAGGATCAGAGTTTTATTGATTTCAGGTACAAAAATACGCTTTTTTTGGATATTAGCATATCTACGTCGAAGACCCGTATCATTGAACTGGGTGGCTCGCGTTCTATTGGAATAGCCTCTACCTACGAGAGACGATTTGCCTGTAATTACACAAACTTTAGCCATAATGTGTGCTATGCTAACATATAGTTACACGAAGAGCAATGGAATTTTTATTTATTATAGCTGTCCTTATAATGTCGGTGGTGATACATGAAGTAGCTCATGGCTATATGGCGCTAGCTCTTGGAGACAATACAGCCAAATATCAGAATAGACTCACTTTGAATCCACTTTCCCATCTAGATCCGGTCGGATCTTTCTTTGTCCCCCTTATGGGTTATATGCTTGGTGGTTTTATAATCGGCTGGGCTAAGCCGGTACCATTCAATCCATATAATCTGAAAAACCAAAAATGGGGAGAAGCGATGGTTGCCTTTGCTGGGCCACTTTCCAATATAGTCATAGCGATTGTCTTCGGTCTATTCATGCGCTTAACCGTAGCAGAAAATCTTTTAAGCGGACCAGCTTTGGGACTTTTGGGATTTATAGTCTCCATCAACATCACCTTAGCTGTATTCAACCTCATACCTCTGCCACCTTTAGACGGATCCAAAATACTCTTCGCTTTTCTGCCGCTCAAAATGCAAAATGTACGCTTGGCTTTTGAGCGTTTTGGTATTGTATTAGTTATATTTTTTATTTTTTTTATTTGGCAATATCTTGGGCCTTTGATATTTAAATTGACTAACATAATAATCGGTTACTGATTAAAAATGCGATGAAAAAAGCCAGACTCAAACACTTTATATTATCCTTGTTTATCTTTGGTCTTTTATTTATTTTAATTCAAATTTCTCGCAGCATAGTCCAAGATATATTTGCCAATCCCTCAAAGTATTTTGACCCAAACTTATCTATAACAGAAATCAGTTATCTTGTATTTTATAATTCCGCTATTTTAATAAGCGTGCTTTTATCTTATACAATCTACCTATTATTTGGAGCAAACATTAGAGCTGAAGCAAGTGCCACTATAAAAACAAGGGCTCTTTCTGAAGCTGTTCAACAATTGACGGATATATATGAGAGTGCACCTGTTCCATATTTGGTTTTAGATAGTAAAGCAAACATCCTCATTCCCAATAAAGCTGCCTTAAGATTTTTTGGTGTTATAAAAGAAGAAATATTGGGTAAAAACTTATTTTACTATCAACCAAAGGAGGACGGGGAACGAGTGGAAAAATTTATAAGTTATTACAATTCTAATCTGCCGATCAACAGAGAAGAAGCGAGAATGATAACTAAAAATGGTAAGATAAAATCGGTTCTTCTTTTTGTATTTCACCTCACAGATCGTTTGCACAAAGGCCACGCCGGACTAGCAGTAATCTTTGACATAACAGAAGAGCAAGATCTGGCTAAGGCAAAAAGTGAATTTCTATCGCTAGCTTCTCATCAACTTAAAACTCCTGCCGCTACTATAAAATGGTATTCAGACGTCTTATTATCTTCCGATTTAGGTGAGCTCAACCAAAAACAAAGAGGGTACGCCCAAAAAATATATGAGGTAAACGAAAATATGATAGATCTGGTTGATACTCTTTTGAATGTCTCCAGGACGGAAATAGGCTCTTTGCCAGTAGACATAAAATCTACCAATGTTCCTGAAATTATAGAGAATGTGCTGGGTGAATTGTCTGGACAGATTTTAGTAAAACAATTAAAAATCAGTAAACTGTACGATAAAGAAATGGAAAATCTAAAAAGTGATCCTAAGTTATTAAGAATAGTGATCCAAAATCTACTAAGTAACGCGATAAAATACACCCCCGCCAGAGGAAGTGTAAGTATAAAATTGGAGGAGTCGTGGAGCAATAAGAGTATAACAATTTCAGATACTGGAATTGGTATCCCACCTTCAGAACAAGGTGGGATTTTCAGTAAACTCTTTCGGGCAAGTAATACAAAAGATCTGGTAGATGTTTCAGGCACAGGACTTGGTTTGTATTTAGTAAAGTCTATAATGGAAACATTGAAAGGTAGTATAGACTTCAAATCGGAGCAAAACAAAGGTAGTGTATTTACTATAAAATTTAATTAGTAACAATAAAAAATGGCAAACAAAAATAACAAAAATACGATTTTAATAGTAGACGATGATACAAATCTAAGAACAATCTTGTTTGATAAGTTGACGTTGGATGGCTTCAATGTTGATAGTGCGCACAACGGAAAAGAGGGCCTTGAAAAAGCGCTAGCCACACATCCAGATTTAATTATTTTGGATGTATTGATGCCCGTAATGAATGGCTGGGAAATGCTCCGTAAACTAAGGCTCGATGACTGGGGTAAGAACGCAAAAGTAACGATGCTTACAGTCTTAGAAGATGCTGACGCTATTGCTCAGGCAATGGAAGGTGGTAGTTTTAACTATTTAGTAAAAACAAACGAAGGAATTGCGGATATAGTGGATAATGTAAAAAATACTTTGGAGGTATAGATAGTTGCATTTTTTGCACCTTTGTATTAGATTGATAACTAGCAGCTTTGGGCTGTTTTCGTATGGCAACCATAAATCAACTTATAAAAAGAAAAAGGAAAAGTATTCGCAAAAAATCAAAAGCGATAGCTTTGGCGCGTGGATTCAATACTCTCAAAAACCAGCCAATGTTTTATCCTTCTCCATTTAAATCTGGCGTGTGCACCAAAGTCACCACCAAAACCCCGAGAAAACCAAACTCTGCTATAAGAAAGATAGCTAGGGTGCGCCTCACCAACGGTATGGAAGTCACTGCTTATATACCAGGCATAGGCCACAATCTGCAAGAGCACTCTAGGGTGACATTGCGAGGCGGTAGAGTAAAAGACATCGGCGTACGCTACACTATAGTGCGTGGTAGGTTAGACGCCACGGGGGTAGATAAGCGTATGACATCGCGTTCTAGCTATGGAGTTAAGAGACCAAAGAAATAACTCCACTAACTCCTCTTACATTAAGAGGGGAACTAAACAAAATGAGAAGAAAAGTAAAAAATAGAAATAAAGTAGGTACAGACATAAAATTCAACTCCGAAAAGGTGGAGAAGTTTATAAATTATTGTATGGAAAAGGGCAAAAAAAATACAGCGAGAGCGGTGGTTTATAAAGCATTTGATATTTTGAAAGAAACAGCAAAAATAGAAGATCCTTTGGAATTGTTTGAAGCGGCTCTCAAAAATACTGGCCCGACTGTAGAAGTACGTTCACGCAGAGTGGGAGGAGCCAACTACCAAGTACCGAGAGAAGTGCGCCCAGAAAGACGCTCATTCCTATCGATGAAGTGGATCATAGATGCGGCTAGAACAAAGAAGGGCAGACCGATCCACCAAAAATTGGCAGAGGAGATACTGCTTGCAAGTAAAAACGAAGGAGAAGCAGTCAAAAAGCGTGAGAATGTCCACAAAATGGCAGAGGCCAACAAAGCCTTTGCCCACTTTGCTTGGTGATTTTTACTTCGCAAAAATCACCCTGAGCGAAGTCGAAGGGAGTGAAGTCGAAGGGTTTTATAATTAGGTTATAATTATTTTTTATAAATTTTGAGATGAACAGAGATTACCCACTAGAAAGAGTTCGTAATTTTGGGATCATAGCCCACATAGATGCTGGTAAAACCACAACCAGCGAGCGCATTTTGTATTACACGGGGAGCCAACACAAAATAGGTGAGGTGCATGAGGGAGAGACGACCACAGACTGGATGGAGCAAGAAAGAGAAAGGGGTATCACTATCACCGCTGCCGCCGTCACTTGTTTTTGGGCACCCACCTATCTAAAAGAAGAGGAGAGAAAAAATAAAGACAGTAAATATCGTTTCAATATTATAGACACTCCGGGACATATAGACTTCACGGTAGAAGTGAAGCGCTCCATGAGAGTTTTGGACGGAGCAGTGTGTGTTTTTGATGGAGTAGCCGGAGTAGAACCACAGAGCGAGACCAACTGGCGCTATGCAGAAGATGCAAATGTGCCTCGGCTGTGTTTTATAAATAAGCTAGACCGTACTGGTGCCAATTTTGAAAAATCTTACGCTTCTATACTAAATCGTCTTTCCAAAAAAGCTATCCGAATGCAGATCCCCATAGGCGAGGAAGCAAAACACGAAGGAGTGATAGACCTGCTCAAAATGAAGGCTTATGGTTTTGAAGGAAAGCTCGGAGACAACGTGGTGGAAGTGGAGATGCCACTAGATCTCAAACCAGATGCAGAAAAATACAGAGCAGAGCTAGTAGAAAAGATAGTGGAGAACGATGACGAAGCTATGAACAAATACCTGGCAGGAGAAGAAATCGATCTAGAGACTCTGAGGAAAATCCTCCGCAAAGCAGTAGTAGAAAACAAAATTTTCCCTGTCTTTTGCGGATCAGCTCTAAAGAACAAAGGGGTGCAGTTGGTGCTGGATGCCGTAGTGGATTACCTACCTTCACCTATGGACATACCTTCTATAAAAGGCACCGACCCCAAGACAGGAGAGGAGATAGAGAGGCACCCGAGTGATGAAGAACCATTTTCAGCTTTAGCTTTCAAATTGCAAGCTGATCCGTTTGTAGGCCAGCTTACCTTTTTCCGAGTGTATTCTGGCACCATAGAAGCTGGCTCATATATATACAACGCCTCTACTGGCGACAAGGAAAGACTCGGTAGAATAGTGCGCCTACAAGCAGATAAAAGAGAGGAAGTGAAGAAAGTTTTTGCTGGAGAAATAGCGGCCGCAGTCGGACTCAAAGATGCCAAAACTTCTAATACTTTTTGCGACGAAAACAATCCTATTCTTTTGGAAATAATAGTCTTCCCAGAACCTGTTATATCTTTGCGCATAGAGCCCAAAACCAAGGCTGACCAAGAAAAAATGGGTAATGCTTTGCGCAGACTAGCAGACGAAGACCCTACTTTCCGCATAAAATCAGACACCGAGACGGGGGAGACGGTGATCATGGGCATGGGAGAATTGCATCTAGACATTATAGTGGATCGTATGAAGCGCGAGTTCAATGTAGAGGCAAATGTAGGCGCGCCTCAAGTGGCATACAAAGAAACCATAACAGGAGAAGCCGAGGTTGAGAACAAATACATAAAACAAACTGGGGGTAAGGGTCAATACGGACACGTGAAGATCAAGATCAAGCCTCTTGAGCCAGAAGTAGAAAATCAAAAGAAAAAAGCTAAAAATATCCACCGCGAAGAAGGTTTTGAATTTATAGATTCTATCAAAGGTGGAGTTATACCAGCAGAATTTATACCAGCAGTAGAAAAGGGGGTAAAGGAAGCCATGGAAAGAGGGGTTGTGGCTGGTTACAAGATGACAGATGTCTCCTGCGAACTCACCTTCGGTTCTTACCACGATGTGGATTCATCTGAAATAGCTTACAAAATAGCGGCGAGCCAAGCTTTCCAAGAAGCCGCCAGGAAAGCTAAGCCAGTTATACTTGAGCCTATTATGAAAGTAGAAGTAGTAGTGCCAGAACAATTCATGGGCGACATAACTGGCTATCTTTCTTCTAAACGCGGTGCCATAGAAGGTATGGACGACAGAAACGGCCTCAAGGTCATCCGCGCCAAAGTGCCTCTTTCAGAGCTCTTCGGCTACGTCACCTCTCT
>JBBTQZ010000048.1:0-11183 GCA_038065435.1 Patescibacteria group bacterium
AAGACACACCACAAATTAATTCCCCCTCACTTTGAGGCGGGTTTGGCGGTTTTTATCTAGTTTGGGAAGTTTGATGATGAGGAGACCGTGTTTTTCTATTGCTTCAGAGCCATCTACGTCTATCTCTTGTGGCAAAACTATAGTTCTAGAGAAGGTACCCCAATATAGCTCGCGGTGGAAATAATCATCATCGGCTATTATACGTTCATTCTCTCGCTTGCCTTTTATGGTGACCATATCGCGAGAAATGGAGACGTCCAAATCTTCTGGCTTCACCCCAGCCACCATGGTTTTTATAATTATTTCGTTTTGGTTTTGGAACACATCCACAGAAAGCTCTCCTTCTTCGGGTGCGTCTGGCAGAAGAGAGCTGTTTTTTGAATGGTTGTTTATCTCTATCTCTATATCTTCTGGAAGAGATATTGAGCCTGTTAGTCTCTCAAAAAATGATGGTTTTTTATTCATTATTTTTTTATTTTATTTTTATCTTCATCAAAATCATGAATGCACCTTCTTGACTTTCTCCATAGCTACCATAAGTAATGTTATAACCACCCATATGCCAGCGAAAACAAAGAATATATTTTCTTTAGAATTGATTATAAGCAAATTGAATATAGTATGCAAGACTATGGCTACTCCTAAGCCTAATACCAAGGCTACTCGTTTGGCATGTTTTTTTCTATAAAAAGCAAGCCCATAAAGTATGCCTATGGTTGCCGAGCTGGCGGTATGTAGAAGAGTGGCTCCAAGAAAGCGCATATTGCTGGTGATGATACTTTGGGTAAGAAGTCCGTCGCCGATAAGATTCCAAAGAAAAAAAGTATTTTCTAGCGCAGAAAATCCGAGAGCGCCGGTTATCATATAGAAGCTTGCGTCTATGGGTTCATCCATATCTCTGCTTTTGAAAGCGATCCAGTATATAGCTACAAATTTGAATATTTCTTCCGCTGTCGCCCAAAGTGTAATGGCTAAAAGAGAAAGGTTTTTGCCGACCATCGCAAATATGAGTTTCTCTAAAGGTAATACCAAAAGTACTGCGAGCATTCCTACTAGAAAAACAACAGCCACTCTCTCTCTTGGTTCGGGGTGGAACCTATCTTCTTTGCGCCAAAACCAAAGCCACAAGAGTGCTGGCAATACTCCTCCAAGAAGCGATAGCATGAGAGTAAGACTGGTGTTCATTCTATATAATTATAGCATTTACTTTTTTATACTGGCCACTTTTCTATGATCAGCATATTCGTTCTATCCGGCAACATACTCCATATTTTCTCCGTGATGAATGGCATAAACGGATGCAGTATTTTGAGTTGGTTCTCCAATAAAATCAAAAGTATTCTTTTATCTGCTTTCCCTCGGTTTTCCTCGGGACCTGTGGCCTTTTTCTTTTTTTCTATGACCACATCAGCAAAGGTATGCCAAAAATAATGATATATTTTTTCGGCTGCCAGATAGAATCTATAATTTTCCATGTCTAGGGTGATGTCTTTCGTGAGATTGTCAAAATCGTCCAGAATACTCTGATCCTCACTAGAGATCTCTCCTTTGCTTTCATGATCCAAATTTTCCAACACAAACCTAGAAGCGTTCCACACCTTATTGGCAAAATGCTTGTAAGCTTTTATTTTGTTTGCTGAGAGAGCTAGAGATGTTCCCGGAGTATTGCCAACTACGATCGCCATTCTAAAAGCATCTGTACCGTACTCGACAGTCAGATCAAGAGGGTTTATGACGTTGCCTTTGCTCTTACTCATCTTTCTTCCTTTTTCATCCAAGACCAGCCCATGCAAATACACGGTGCTGAAAGGGAACTTACCTGTAATGTATTTACCCAGCATCAGCATGCGTGCAACCCAAAAGAAAATAATTTCGCCAGCAGTCTCCATTACTTGGGTTGGGTAAAAAGTTTTATAATCGGAGTGCTCTGGGTAGCCCAAGGTTGCAAATGGCCATTGCCCAGAAGAGAACCAGGTATCAAAAGTGTCAGTATCTTGTCTCAGGTTTTCTTTGCAGTCGGGGCAGAGCTTTATCTCATTTTTCAAATCAGGAAACCCATTACCACATTTGTCGCATATTTTTGCCGGTATGGGGATACCCCAAATTATCTGTCTAGAAATATTCCAATCCATGATGTTGTTTAGCCAATGCAACGAGATCTTCCCATAATGTTCTGGTATGTATTTTATCTCCTCATTTTCTATAGCTTTTATAACAGGTTCTGCCAGAGGCTTCATTTTTACAAACCACTGGGTCTTTATTTGAGGCTCGATAACACTACTGCACTTATAACAAAGTCGAACATTGTGTTTATAATCTGAATCCACTTTCTCCACAAGACCTTTTTTGTCTAATTTTTCAATTATTTTATCTCTCGCTTCTGCTATTTTCATACCAGCAAATTCTCCAGCTATAGGCAATAGACGGCCCCTTTCATCTATAACCTGCTCTCTGTCTAGATTGTGTTTTTCTGCGATAGCAAAGTCAGCTACATCGTGCCATGGAGTGATCGTCATTACTCCAGTACCAAAATCCATGTCTATACTTTCATCTTTTATAACGGTTGTGGTTATGGGACCGTTTATCCACTCCAGGTCTATTTTTTGTCCGTGCGAAAAGTTTGCGTACCTTCTGTCTTCTGGATGCATGACCACGTACTTGTCGCCAAATTTTGTTTCTGGTCTAGAAGTTCCGATTACGAATGGACCGTATCTCAAGTAATAAAATTTATCCACCCTCTCCTCGTCTGTTATTTCCAGATCAGAAAAACTAGTTTGATGTTTGGGACACCAGTTTATAATTTTTTTTCCTCTATAAACCAAACCGTTGTCGTACAGGTTTTTGAAAGTTTGACTCACGGTATCTACTATATTTTCGTCTAATGTAAATTTTTCTCTGGACCAATCGCATGAAGCCCCCATACTTTTTATTTGAGAGTTTATCTTGCCCCGATTATTTTGAGTGAACTCCCAGATTTCTTTATACAAATCCTCTGGCTTGATTTCAAATCTTGAACGACCTTCTTTTTCTAATTTTTTCTCGTAAACTACTTGAGTTTCAAATCCAGCATGGTCATTGCCGGGCAACCAAAGAGTTTTTAAGCCACGCATTCTATTAAAGCGGATCACTATATCTTGTATCGTCATTACAAGTCCGTGGCCAGCATGTAAATCGCCGTTTGCGTTTGTTGGAGGCATTATAATGGTAAAAGTCTCACCGTTTTTTTGAGGTAAGTTGTCGGGGTTGAAAAAGCCACTATCTTCCCATAGTTTGTAGATAGCGGTCTCTACGTTAGTTGGTGTATAAGGTTTCTTCAGTTCTTCATTCATTAACCTTAATTTTATATAAAAGACAGATATTTAACAAATATGACTTTTAAAATTTATGATGTCCTTTATTCAGTAAAAGCCATAATATTAAGGGACATTGTGTATTTATAAAAGACATAAAAATATATATAAGACAGAAAAATGATTGCAATTTAAATAATTGCTAAAAAATGAATCAAAATAAGGGTTTTAGTGGTTTAATTACTAATTTGACTAAATTTGACAAATGTTGTTAACTTTGGTAAGTTGTAGCTAATTTTAGATAATTGTAGTAGAAACTAAATTAACGAAGAATATAAAAAATAATGAAATGAATAAGATTATATCTACAGTAACCATATTAATGCTTGTATTTTCTCCAGTTTTTGCTTTGGCAGAAGACAATGATTCAAATACAAATACATCTAATAATGAAAATGTTTTAAGTTGTAATCCTGATATTGAACTAACGACAAATGGTAGTTTTGATAATATTGTAGTTACTGATGAGGATAAATGGACTATATTTGATTGGAGTACGCCAGGTCTTGGTTGGGCGGCAAGTAATACTGGTTATGGGCTTGAGGTTCAAGCTGGTTATACCGAGGATACTCTTCCTTGGACTGTTTATGATGGTTCTCAATATGCCGAAATTGATTGGACTTTGACCAAGGTTTCTAATTCGATTGCTACCGTTTCAGGTAATACATATAAGGTTTCTTTTGCTTATTCTCCACGTCCACATCAAAGTGCTCTTGATAATACAATTGATGTAAGCGCTAATGACATGTTTCTTGGAAACGTTACTGCTGATGGTACCAACAATACAAATAATGTTTGGACTAAACAGGAGTACACTTTTGTAGCTAATGCAGGAAATACCTTGGTTGGTTTTACTGATAAGGGGCAAAACAATGGTGAATCTGGATATGGAATGTTTCTTGATGCTGTATCTGTTCGTTGTGTTTCTGCCCCTACTTTACCTCCAGCTCCAACAAATAATCCTCCCACCCTAATTCTTCTTGGTGATAATCCAATGAGTGTATTTCTAAATTCTCAGTTTACAGATCCAGGTGCTACGGCTACTGATACAGAAGATGGCGACCTCACACATCGTATAGCTACTTCTACCAATCTGAATACTTCCATAGAAGGTAATTACACAATCACTTACTCTGTAGCAGACTCTAAGGGTGCATCTGTTTCTACAAATAGAGTTGTAAATGTGATACCTAGAGTCATTACTCATACTTGTAGCTTGCCGAATTCTCTTAGCGACACCACAGTTGAGCCTGTTGTGCATGGTTGGGATGATGTATCTCTGCAAGATATCTTCAACAGCAAAAGTATAAACAAAAATGTCATTACAGATCAAAAACAATATCAAATCTGGAACACCGAGAAAGACCTAACAAATATAAAAGTAGAGTTTATTGCTGGTCATCCACAGACTGCTGCTCTCGTATCTACTCTTGGATACTATAAAAATGGAAATATAAACACCTTCACGCCGCTTCTCGATACTGTAGGTAATTCTACAACAACCACTATCAGTGCAGACAGTTTTGGTTTTGCTATAAAGACCAATGCAGATCCGATCAATACTTGGGCTACACAAAATAGCTTAAATGCTGGTATTGATCAGGTCGTTGTGTATGAGATCGCTGATAACGTGTACATAATTGCTTTTGAAGATCTTGCCGTTGCTTCTTCTGACAAAGATTACAATGACGCGGTGTTCAAAGTTACTATCGTAAGTTGCAGAGACGCAGATGTACCCCCACCTCCTCCAGTTACACCAACAGTGTCCTTAACAGCAAATCCATCCACTATACAAATTGGCGCAACATCTACTCTTTCTTGGATATCTTCAAACACAAACACTTGCTCTGCACAATGGACCACAGCTACCTCTACTTCAGGGGCTAAGATAGTTTCTCCCGCCACTACTACTGAATACATAATTACTTGTACTGGCAATGGTGGTAGCGCTTCAGCTACGACTACCATTACTGTGAGACCGATAGATACGCCTCCTGTGGTTCCTCCAGTAACTCCTCCTACAAATAATAGCGGCGGTGGCGGTGGCGGTGGAGGTATAGGTGGACGCAGGCACGATATAAGTAATCTTTTGGCTACAGGCGAGATACTTGGTGCTACAAGCTGCTCTTACCTAAGAGATCATCTTAAGATGGGTTGGAACAATGATCCTATAGAGATGCTAAAACTCAAATCGTTCTTGAATGTCTTTGAAGCTGAAAGTTTGTCTTATACAAATGTCTTTGATCAGGCTACATTTGAGGCTGTCTCTAGATTCCAAAATAAATACTTTACAGATATCCTAGAGCCTTGGGGGCACGAAGCACCTACTGGCTTTGTCTACATCCTTACTAAAAAGAAAATAAACGAAATATATTGCAAGGCTTTGTTTCCAGTCACAGCTCAAGAACAAAGCGAGATAGATGCTTTCAGAACCCTCATTCTAAATCTAAAAAAGCAAGGTGTAGACATGGAAAATATTATTTTTGGTAGCGATATAGGTGCTCTAGACTCTTCTGTCTCTAAGACGCTTTCCAGCAATATACCAAATGCAGTTAAACTTGATATTGAATCTATAGTAAAAAAAGATGCAGAAGAAGACTCCAAAGCTGACTCTATATTACGCAATGCTGCCATCTCTCTCCTTGCATCACCAAAAGAAGCCTTCATAATGATTGCTTTGTCTATCGTTGCTCTCATATTTATGATCCTGTTTCTCTTTTGCAAACGCGACAAAGGCGATGATCAAAAAATAGTAGGTAATTCAAAAGTAGATTCTGAAATATCTTCTATACCACTAGCTACACCGATCACTCACAACCAAGACAAAGATAGTTCTCCAATAATAATACTGCCTACTAGTACAAGCAATAAAGGATCGACTCCAAGTGTTTTACCGGGAGAAGAAATAATTATAGAAGAAGAGGATCAGAATCAGGTCTAAAGGAAAAATAGATATATTTATATCTCCAAATGCCCGCGAGCCTGTAGCTTAGCGGGTATTTTGGTGTCTCCACTCATATAATCTATATACCCTGCCATAGAGATCATTGTGGCATTGTCGGTGGTTAGCTCCTTCTCTGGTATAAGTACTCTAAGGCTATCAAAGTCTCTTTCCAAATCGCAAAACTTCTCTCTCAGTTCTTTGTTGGCTATTACCCCACCACCCACTATCAATGTTTTTGGGGCGTATTCTATAATTGCTTTTTTGGTTTTGAATAAGAGTGTTTCTACAATCGCATCTTGAAATTCTTTGGCTACCAAGACTTTATCTGCATCGGGGTTTGCTTTGAGATAGTACAAAACAGCAGTTTTTAGCCCCGAAAAAGAAAAATTATAATCTTTGGAGTGCATCATCGGCCTTGGAAACCGAATTTCCAAGTGTTCGTTATCTTTTTGAACCTGTGAAGCTAGGCGAGAGATCTCTGGTCCTCCGGGATATGGAAGCCCCAGCATTCGTGCCACTTTATCAAACGCCTCACCCACAGCATCATCCTGCGTTTCGCCTATTTTTTTCTTATCTATCCAGCTATTCATTGCAACAAGCTCCGTATGGCCACCCGATATAAGCAAAGCTATAGCTGGCCACTCAATTTTCCTGTGATCTGATTCTTGATTCTTGCCTGCCAGAATGACTCGGTCTGGCGGGATTCTTGATTCATAATTCTCTGTTCCCAACACTGACACGATATGCCCCACCATATGGTTAGTCGGCATTACAGGTATTCCCCAGCTTTTCCCCAGCTTTTCCCCAAATTTTATACCTGTCCAAAGTGCCGGCTCCAACCCCGGTCCGACAGTAACTGTGATTAGATCAATTGGAAATTTTTTATTTTTGTTTTCTTTCTTCCATAATTCATAATTCTCTACCTCATCGGCGGACAAGCTGATTCTTAATTCATCAAAACCTGCCTTCTTTAGAGCCTCTTCCAAAACTATAGGCAGATTTTTTATATGTTCGCGTTTAGCTAAAGTAGGGAAGACACCACCATATTCTCTATGGATGTCTATCTGGCTATGCACAGCGCTCCCTAAAACTTTAAATCTCAAATCCTCAAGCCCCCCTTCGGCTTGTACTACGCTTATCGCTGTCTCATCGCAACTTGTTTCTATGCCTAGTATGATCATAAAACTCAACTAAAGTTTAAAAAATAAAATGTGTACCCCTAGAACTTTTTATACCTTTAAATTAACGTTTTTGTGGCTAAAAATCAACTTTTATGCTTTAATGTATCAGTGAATGAGCGTCCAGATTTTTTAAAGATTTACTACCAACTTACGGCTAATTTTGTATTTCTAATCCACTTCATTCTTGTGTGTATTGTAACTGTCGGTTGGTTGATACCCCAACTTTTTTATTTACATATAACCTTACTTTTGGCCATTCTTTTTTCAGAAGTAATTTTTGGTTATTGTCCACTTACTCGTATGGAGTATGCCCTCCGTCACAAACTTGACCCAACCATTCTTTTCGACAAATCTTGTATGGTTCATTACCTCCGCAAGTGGAGAGGTCTTCCTCCCAGACCCACTCCCACAACTAACGCTACATTTTTCAAAAAGAATAGTTTTCTTTTTATTTTGATTGGCTTAGGTATTTTGAGTTTTTTGTATAAAATTTTTCTCGGTTGAAATGTTAAAGCAATTTCTTACGTTGCGGATGGGGTGAGATTTGAACTCACGATAGAGTTTCCCCTATGCCGGTTTTCGAAACCGGTGCCTTCAACCACTCAGCCACCCATCCCCGCACTAAATTAAAGCCTAGCACTTTTTGCCTTTTTATCAAAAAATGTTATATTTTTGCCATGGCCCCATCGTCTATCGGTTAGGACACCGCCTTTTCAAGGCGGGAAGCGGAGTTCGATTCTCCGTGGGGTCACAAATTTTCATCATGATGAATTTATGAAATTGCCTAGTCTCTCAAATTTCAAACAAAGATGTTATGATAAATAATCAAAGGTCGTTATGTTAATTTACAAATAATTTTTAATTATATGGCTGATCAAACAATATACGAAAAATTAAAAGCAAGTTGTCCTTGTGGTTCTGGTAAGTCTTATGTAGAATGTTGCGGAAAAGAAGAGATGTGTCCGTGCGGTTCTGGTAAAAAAGCAATAGATTGCTGTTTTGTAAGTCCTGAGACACATGAGGATAAGTAGTAACTAAAATAAAATTTTGTGCTAAAATATACCCATGATTATCACATACCATGGGGTGCAGAGTTTTCGTGTGCAGTTTGGCGACACTGTGCTCGCCTTTGATCCTGTATCTAAAAATAGCGAGAATAAAGCCACTAATTTTGGGGCAGATATAGCTCTGGTTTCAATCAACCATAGAGACATGAATGGCGCAGAGCAGGCAAGCCGAGGAGAGAAGCAGGTTTTTGGAGTCAGGGGTCCTGGTGAATACGAGATAAGCGGAGTGTTTATAAAAGGAGTAGCTTCCATCTCCAATTATTTGGGAGCAAACCTCAATAACACAATATACAGAGTAAGTTTGGAAAATATGAATCTTTGCTTTTTGGGTGCCTTGAGCGATGCCAAACTTTCCACCGAAGCCAAAGAATCTTTGGATGGTATAGATATACTCTTTGTACCCGTAGATACTTTGGGGCCCTCGGAGGCTTATAAACTTGCTGTATCTCTTGAACCTTCTATAATTATACCAATGAATTTTACTCCGGCTTCTCTCAAGACTTTCTTAAAGGAAGGGGGAGATGAGGGTGCAAAACCCATAGAAAAATTGACTATAAAAAAGAAAGATCTGGAAGGTAAAGAAGGTGAAATAATTATTCTAGAACAACAATAAAACAATAATCAAATGAGAGCTCTTTTGCAGAATATAAGAGAGAAGCCAGAGCATCATAAGCGCAGCGTTGCTTTTGGGCTCTCTCTTGTACTCACGTTTGTGGTGGCTTTGGGTTGGCTCGGGCAGAAAAGTCTTTTCGATGGTTCTCCGAGCGTAGCCAAAAATGCCAAAACTGAAGCAAAAAAACAGACAGCCTCTGCCATAGATTCTGCACCAAGTCCTCTAGAGAGTTCCAAAAAATCTGTTAGTTCTGGGTTGAACGAGGTCAAGGAAGCTTATGAAAATCTCAAAGAATCTTTAGCGGATGTACTAGTGCCGTTCATCACTGGTATAGAAGTTTACGAAAGAAAATAGCTTGTAGCTCCGGTCTTTATTTGCTATAATTGAGGTAATAAATGACCAAAAAAGAGCAAGAACACAATGAAGAAAACAATACGCCGACAGGCGTTATTTCGCGTTCTATAGTGACGGAAATGAAGGAGTCTTTTATAGACTATGCCATGTCGGTGATTACTGATCGTGCCCTGCCAGATGTGCGTGATGGACTCAAGCCTGTTCACAGAAGGATCCTTTATGCTATGCACAACATGGGCCTTACAGCAAGTAGCAAGACTCGCAAATCAGCCGCAGTGGTGGGAGAGGTGCTGGGCAATTATCATCCTCATGGCGATGCCGCTGCTTACGACGCCATGGTCAAGATGGCTCAAGATTTTACCTTCAGATATCCGCTTGTCGTAGGGCAGGGCAACTTCGGTTCTATAGACGGCGATAGTCCAGCCGCTATGAGGTATACAGAGGCGAAAATGAGCCGACTTTCTGGAGAGATCCTGCGCGATATAAACAAAGAGACAGTAGATTGGAAACCCAATTACGACGCTACCAAGAAAGAACCAATGGTCTTGCCTTCTGCTGTGCCGCAGATACTTCTGAATGGCACACTCGGTATTGCTGTCGGTATGGCGACCAACATTCCTCCACACAACCTGCGCGAAGTTTGTGATGCTTGTAGCTACCTTATAGACAACAAGGGCGCGACGACAGAAGATCTTTTGCAATTTATCCAAGGCCCGGATTTTCCACTTGGAGGTATTATTTTCAATAACAAAGATATACACCATGCTTACACTACTGGTCGCGGTGGCATAGTGGCTAGAGGAGTGGCAGAGATAGTAGAAGAGAAAAACAATTCTTCCATCATAATCACCTCCATTCCGTTTAGGGTGAATAAGGCCGAGCTCATTATAAAGGTTGCTGATTTGGTGCGCGAAAAGAAATTAGAAGGAGTAAAAGGTATCAGAGACGAATCCACCAAAGACATCAGAGTAGTCATAGATCTTAAGGGTGGCAGTCATCCACAGAAGGTGCTCAATTATTTGTACAAACATACCCAGCTTGAAGATACTTTCCATGTAAACCTAGTTACTCTGGTGGATGGAGTACCCCAGACACTTTCTTTGAAGGGCATAATAGAAGAGTTTGTAAAACATCGAGAGATAGTCGTACGCAGAAGAACGGAGTTTGACCTCAAGGAAGCGGAGGCTCGTGAGCATATTCTTCTTGGATTGAAGAAGGCTCTAGACCATATAGATGAGATCATAAAGCTCATAAAAAAGAGCAAAGATGTAGAGGCTGCAAGGGCAAACCTAATGAAGGAATTTCGTTTTTCGGAGTTGCAGGCAAACGCTATTTTGGAGATGAGGCTTCAGAAGCTGGCTGGGCTCGAAAGGCAGAAAATAGAAGATGAGCTTTCGGCAGTGCAAGCTCTTATTCTTGAGCTGAAGTCCATTCTCTCTAATTCCAAGAAAATATTTTCAATAATAAAGAAAGAACTTTCCGATATTTCAGAAAAATTTGGCGACGACAGACGCACCAAAGTTATAAAGGGTGGAGTAAAGATACTTTCGGTGGAAGATATTATGCCAGATGAAGAAAATACTCTTACTCTCACTTCTGGTGGTTATATAAAGCGCACTAATCCAGACGAATTTCGTAAGCAGAAGCGTGGGGGAGTGGGTGTGGTGGATTTGG
>JBBTQZ010000049.1:0-21969 GCA_038065435.1 Patescibacteria group bacterium
TGATATAATTGCGGGTATGATCGCGCAATCTTTCTTCAGGCATTTTCCATCACCCCAATTTCTAAACCCACCAAGAGTCGGGATAAGTTTTTCCGACCAATCTTTGAAGATGGTTAGGCTTGGGCATTCCGGATCTACTTTTCCCATAGACACTCTTTTTGTGCCACTTGAGCCGGGGATAGTGGTCGGTGGATCCATATCAAAACCAGATCAATTTGTAAAAATAATATCGGAAGCCTCCAAAAAGTTTAATGTCAAGTACGCCTCCTTTACGATACCAGATGAGTTTACTTATTTTTACAAAGTTTTTTTACCCACAACAAAGGGTGGAGATTTGACAGAAAGTATCGCTTTTACGATAGAGGAAAATGTTCCTTTGGGGCTTGCCGATACTCTTTTTGATTTTGTGCCAGTATCTATAAACGAAAAAAACAATACCCATGAGGTGGAGACGGTGGTTGTCGCTTGTGCAAAAAAAGAAATAGACAAAATATCAGAAATATTACTTAGCTCTGGTTTGGAGCCACTTTCTTGTCTTCCAGAATCACAAGCTATAACCGAAGCTATAATACCAAAAGATACCTCTGGTTCTGTGTGCGTAGTCCATGTTAGGGAAAATAGAATTACTATATATCTAGTTCGAAATAGATTAGTGGAGTTTGTAACGATAAGAAACATAAATAAAGAGGATTATGAACAAACATTTTTAGACGAATACTCCAAATTCATAGAATATCTGGAGAAGTATCAGAATGGTCTAGATAAAAATATTGGACAGGTATTCATTTGCGGAGAGTTTGAATATGTGAAGCAGATCGCTTCTGTAATGAAAATGTCTTTAGCTTCAAACAATAAAACAGCGCTTGCTAACGTTTGGACAAATATCTTTGATATCAGTAAATACACACCAGAGCTTTCGTACGAAATATCCCTCAGTTTTGGTGGGGCGATAGGCGTTGTGGCCACTAATGTTTAAATAAAAGCAATGAATCTATTATCAGAAACACAGAAAGGATTAATAAAAAAAGGTTTACGCCTACGCTTTCTTATCGTACTTTCGCTTATGCTCGCCGGTGCTTTTGTAATAAACATCACTATACTTTTGCCAGCTTATTTTCTTGCGAGAGTAAGATTGGTTGAAGTGTCCAATATATTGTATGCACTGCCATCTGAAGATACGAAGGGGGGTAACTCTAGCACCCTTTCTCTTCCCGGCGAGATAAATTCTAAGCTTGGAGTATATGAAAGTAATATACCAAAATATTTTGTAGTTGAAGTGTTTTCTTCTGTTGCCGGTGTTTTGCCTGAGGGGATTAGAATAAATTCTATATCTTTTTCTGATGGCACTTCTGTGCAAAATAAAACAAAGGAGATGAACATATCTGGTGTTTCTCTAAATCGCCAAGCGCTCATCCTCTTTTCAGAAAATCTAAAAAAAACCAGTTTTGCAAAAAATGTAGAAGTACCGGTGTCTAACCTAGCAAGAGAAAAAAACTTACCCTTCAGTATCAAAATAACTTTAACCGATTGATATAATATGCCAACCTGGATTCCAAAAAAGAAAATTTTGATCTCTGCCGTCAGTATAATGATACTAAGCCTCTTAGTTTATTTTACCAGTGTAAACATTTTGGATGGAAAAATAAAAGAGATTGAAAATATTTATATAACCAACGACGCTCAGCTGACAGAGGAAGATAGGATGAAGACAATAATTTCTTTGTCAGAGATTCACATGAGCAGCATAGAAGCCCTCCGCAAGTTTTTTATTGAAAATGGAGACGAAGTGAGCTTTATAGAGACAATAGAAAATCTGGCGAAAAGCAATAGTGTCCAGATGGAAATAGTCAATATATCTCAAAACAAAAATAGTAGCAGTTTGATAAAAGAAGATCTAAATATAAGGGTAAATATATCTGGCAAATGGCAGGACATTCTTGTATTTATAAAAGGTTTGGAGTCCCTACCTTTTGGTGTCTCTGTTTTGAATACCCACATTGATAATATCGATGAGGGGCTTTGGTCTGGCGGTGTAGATTTTGTAGTTTTTAGAGAAAAATAATATGAAATTACTAAAATTTGAATTTAAAAAATCGACCCCAAAGCTTGGTTCTCTACACAAGAACTTATTTAACCCCAGTACCTTTTGGGCCATTAGTTTGGTTGGGACTGGTATTGTAATTATTCTTGGTTCTATCGTCGGGGTTCAATATTTCAGATCAGTATATTTTGAAAATTATAAAAATGTTACAGACGTATCGTCTAGTGTGGAATCAGAAATGAACATAGCTGGTTTAGAAAATAATATACAGCGTCGCAATGCTCTTATCCAAAAACAAATAGTTATTCCAAAAGATCCGTCTATTTAAAAACAAATAGAAATTAAATTCTTTTTGATTCTTGCGCCTCCGACAGGAATCGAACCCATATCAACGCCTTAGAAGAGCGCTGCTCTATCCATTGAGCTACGGAGGCTCTTAGTGCGCGGTGGAGGGCTCGAACCCCCGACATCTTCAGTGTAAATGAAGCGCTCTACCAACTGAGCTAACCGCGCGCAGAGAAAATATACCATAAAAAACAGTTTCGTGTCATATTTAAACTATGAATCCAACAATCATATACGAAGATGAATATATACTAGGTTTAGACAAGCCGAGCGGACTTTTAATACATACAGATGGCAGAAACAAAGAAGAAACTTTGGTGGATTGGATAAATCAGAATTACCCAGCACTTCAGGAAGTGGGCGAGCCTCAAACATTGCAGAACGGTCAAATCATAAAGAGGCCGGGCATTGTGCACCGTTTGGACAAAGATACAAGCGGAGTGATCTTGGTCGCTAAAACAAAAGAAAGCCATCTTTTTTTAAAAGAGCAGTTTCAAAATAGAAAAGTACAAAAAATATATCACGCGGTTGTTTGGGGAAATTTCGCTGAAGATAAATTGGAGGGAATAATAGATAAACCGATAGGCCGAAGCGCTTCTGACTTTAGAAGATGGTCGGCAGAGTATGGGGCTAAAGGTGAAATGCGGGAAGCGATGACGGAGTATAACGTTCTTGCACCCATACCTCACCCCGGACTTCGTCTCGACCCTCTCCTTGCAAAGGAGAGGAAAGAAAAGAAACAAGAATTTTCTTATTTGGAAGTTAAACCGAGAACTGGTCGCACTCATCAGATCCGGGTGCATCTCAAAGCTATATCTCATCCGGTAGTTTGCGATAAACTATACTCTACCAAAGTTTGTGATCCAGAAAGTTGTTCTGGTTTTAGTCGCCTAGCTTTGCACGCTCTTTCTATCAAATTGCAATTACCAGACAATACTTTTATAACAATAGAATCGCCATTACCTATTGAATTTGAAAATGCCCAATCCTTTTTGAAAAAAGCTTAAAAAGTGGTATATTTTTGTAATGAGTGAAAAGACTAAAATAGCAGAAAAGGCCTCCGCCGCAAATGCTATGGCGGCCAAGGAAGAAGAAATACTAGAATTTTGGAAGCAAAATGAGATTTTTGAGAAGTCTTTGGAAAAAGAGAGTCCAAAGGGTAATTTCGTGTTTTATGAAGGACCGCCGACGGCAAATGGCAAACCGGGCATACACCACCTAGAGGCGCGAGCTTTTAAGGACCTTATACCTAGATATAAAACTATGCGAGGCTATCATGTTCGTCGCAAGGGTGGCTGGGACACCCATGGTTTGCCAGTAGAACTTCAGGTAGAAAAACAACTCGGTCTTAAGTCAAAAAAAGAGATAGAGAAATTTGGCATTGCCGAATTCAACAAGAAATGTAAAGAAAGCGTTTGGGAATATTTAGATGTTTGGCAGAAATTTACAGACAGAATCGGTTTTTGGATTGATCAGAAGGATCCCTACATTACTTACAAAAATGAATACATAGAATCAGTTTGGAGTATCTTGAAGAAAGTAAACGAAAAAGAACTGCTCTATAAAGATTATAAAGTGGTGCCATGGTGCCCGCGATGTGGGACGGCGCTCTCTTCCCACGAATTGGCGCAGGGGTATGAGACCGTCAAGGATCTATCTGTCTATGTAAAATTAAAAATTGTTGGTTTTCCAAACGCGTATTTTCTAGCTTGGACCACTACACCGTGGACTCTGCCTGGCAATGTGGCTTTGGCGGTAGGTAAGGGTATTGAATATGTGGAAGCTAAAGTTGGAGATGAGATATTGGTTCTGGCGAAGGAAAAATTATCAGTAATAAGCGCGGACTATGAAATTATAGCCACACACAAAGGGGGTGAGATGGTGGGGATGCAATACGAACCGCTTTATGAATTTAGTCCAAAAAATGAAAATTCTCACAAAGTTTACACGGCAGACTTTGTGACAACTGAAGATGGTACAGGCATAGTGCACACTGCGGTTATGTATGGGCAAGACGATTTCGTACTAGGTACGCAAATGAGCCTTCCGAAATTTCACACGGTAGACGATACCGGGCATTTTATAAATGGGACAGGATTTCTAGAGGGCAAGTTTGTAAAAGATGAAGAAACCGCTGTAGATATAATAAAAGATTTGGCTCACCAAAATCTTCTATTCAAAAAAGAAAAATATGAGCACACATACCCACATTGTTGGCGGTGCAAAACACCCCTTATCTACTACGCGCGAGATTCGTGGTATATCAGGATGTCAGAACTGAGAAATGAACTTGTAAAGGAAAATGAAAAGATAAATTGGGAGCCGAGCTATATCAAGGAGGGCAGGTTTGGTGAGTGGCTTCGAGAAATCAAGGATTGGGCCATCTCGCGCGAGCGTTATTGGGGTACCCCTCTACCGATTTGGCAGGATGGAAAAGGGAAGAACGTGGTTATAGGCAGTATTGATGAGCTAAAATCAAAAACCAAAAAATCGGGTAATAAATATTTTGTGATGCGGCATGGCGAGGCTGAACATAATAAATTAAATATTATAAGTAATAAACCAGACCATCCCTATCATTTGACTGAAAAAGGAATAAATCAAGCAAAAGAGGCAGGAGAAAAACTAAAGAATAAAAAAATAGATTTGATTTACTGTTCTCCTTTTTTAAGAACAAAAGAAACTGCAGAAATTATTGCAGACCAAATTGGATATGATAAAGAAAAAATTATTTACGACAATAGATTGAAAGAATTGGATTTTGGAGATTTCGACCTTAAGTCATTCGATGACTATGTAAAATATGCGGAAACCTCAATGAAGGATTTTTCTGATAAATTACCAAATGGAGAAAGTTATCAGGATGCTAAAAGTAGGAGTGGAGATTTCTTATATTCAACAGACAAACAGAATCAAAATAAAAATGTTTTAATTGTAGCGCATGGAATGTTTGTAGAACTAATGCCAGGCCTCTTGGAAGGATTTGATGCTAAAAAATCTAAATATATTGTAGACACTCTTGATCCGAAAACTGGGCATATTTTTGAATATGATTTTGTGGCACTTCCTCACAATGAAAATTACGAGCTTGATTTGCACAGGCCGTATATTGATGAACTTGAGTTGGTAGACAAAGAAGGTAATAAATTGAGAAGAGTGAATGAGGTAGTGGACGTCTGGCTTGATTCAGGAGCCATGCCTTTTGCTCAATATGGGTTAGATAGCAAAGATATACAATACCCAGCTGATTATATATCTGAAGCCATAGATCAAACTCGTGGTTGGTTTTATACTCTTCATGCCATAGGGGTGCTTATGGGCAAGGGCATGGCCTATAAAAATGTTATCTGTCTTGGTCATATCCTAGATTCAGAAGGCAAAAAAATGTCCAAGTCCGTCGGTAATATTGTGGATCCATGGGTCATGATAGATAAGTATGGTGTGGACGCACCTAGGTTCTGGATGTACTCGGTCAATCAGCCTGGAGATTCAAAAAATTTTGATGAACGTACAGTAGATGAGATAGTGAAAAAGGTTTTTAACATTCTATCAAATGTGCTCTCGTTTTATCTTTTGTATGGAGATGCAAATGTGGTGCCAAAGAGCGACAGTAAGCACGTGCTTGATAGGTGGATAATTGGGCGATTGAATGAACTGATTGCCAAAGGCACCGACTATCTTGATCGGTACAAAATATTTGAAGCAGCTCGGCTTGTCAAAGATTTTACTAACGATCTCTCTACTTGGTATATTCGCCGTTCACGAGAAAGATTTAAGTCAGAAGATTTGGAAGACAGAAACGCTGCCCTAAGTACGACCAGATTTGTGCTTAAAGAGCTTGCTAAATACATGGCCCCGTTCACTCCGTTTTTTGCAGAAGATGTCTGGCAACAAATTAAAAATGAAGATGATTTGGAAAGCGTGCATCTCTGCGCTTTCCCTGAAGTAGGAGAAGTGGATGCGGAAATTCTCAAAAATATGATGGAGACAAGAAAGATAGTTTCGCTTGCTTTGGAGAAAAGGATGTCGGCCGGTATAAAGGTGAGACAGCCGCTTCAAAAACTAAGTATTAAGGGGTATGTATTAAGGGGTAAGGAAGAATACGCAGAGTTGATAAAAGATGAGGTGAATGTAAAGGAAGTTGTTTTTGATGAAAAATTGGGAGAAGAAGTAGAACTGGATACAGAAATAACCAAAGAGCTTAAGGAAGAGGGTGATGTGCGCGAGCTTATCCGTACCATTCAAGATTTGCGTAAGCAAAAAGGCCTCACTCCAGACCAAAGTGTAACCCTTTTTGTTGATACAGATGAGCTTGGCAAAAGTTTTATCAATTCATACCAGAGAGAAATATCCAAACCAACAAATATATTGGGAATAAAGTTCGAGGCTAACAATGGAGAAGAATTGAAAATAGGCGATCTTGCATTCAAGATTTTTCTAAACCATAATTCTTGATTCATTATTCATAATTCACTTTTTTGTATCACAAACACCATACAAGAGGCATAGTATTAAGTACAAAAGCAGAGGGGGATTTGCATATGAGGGTCGGTATTTTAACGGAAGATTTCGGCTTAGTTTATGCGAGAGTAGGTGGGGTGAGGAATAATAGTTCAAAATTGCGAAGTGGCTCTCAAGAATTTGCTTATGGTGATTTCTCTCTGATTTCTGGTAAAACTGGCTGGAGACTCGTTGGGGTAAGGATCCAGACCAATTTTTTTGAGAAGCTCAAAGTTTTTAGAGAGAAGGCGAAGGTTATGGCCAGTGTGTCGCTCCTTTTGCGCAAGTTACTTTTTGGAGAAGAGAAAGATCAAAATATTTTTGAAATAGTATTGGATTTCTTTGAATTTCTGATTTCCGCCAAGCCAGAAGAGGTAGCTCCGTCTGAATGCATAACAGTGATGAAGGTTTTGAATATACTAGGATTTCTGCGTTCTGACCCAGAGTTTATTGAGCCACTTGCTCTAAATAAATTAGAACCGGCCACTCTCTCCATTATCGCTTCTCGTCGCGCTCGCATGATAAACCTCATCAACGAATCCCTCTCCGCTACGCATGTAGTATAATGTTATAATATAAAATATATGGAAGAGATAGATAAAAATAAGTTGGATAGGCTGGAACATAAACTTTATGCAAGAAAATCTCCACAAAATTCTTTTGATAAAAGGGGCGAGTTTGACGAAGAGGTTTTTGATAACAACACATCTAGTGTAGGCCTAGAGTGGAAAGATGAGAAGGAAGGGGGGTTTGATAATTTGGCTTCTAGAATGGCAAAAATAACTCAAAGCAAGAGTAATTTTATAAAAAAGTTTTTTTGGGTAGCGGCATCTTTATTCGTAGTATCTCTTGTGGTGGCAGGCTTAGTGTTTTTTGGTGGAATGAATTTTATATCTTCGGAAAATGTGGATATAAAAATAGTCGGTCAATCCAGTATCGGTGGTGGACAAGAAGCCTCTTTTGATATTGTGATAATGAATCAGAACACGACTTCTCTTGAATCAGTCTCGCTTCTTGTAGAATACCCACTTGGTACAAAAGTGCCCAACAACTTGTCGGAAGATCTGGCTCGTGAGAGGTTTAATATTGAAAGTATCAAATCTGGAGAAAGCTATACCAAGACTATTTCCGGAGTCTTTTTTGGAGAAAAGGAGTCAATAAAGAAAATAAAACTTTCTTTAGAATACAGGGTGGAAAATTCTAGTGCCACTTTTTTTAAAGAAAAAGATTACGAATTTTCTATAAGTTCGGCACCTATAATAATATCCGCGACTTATTCTAAAGAAATAAACTCAAGTCAAGATTTTTCTTTTGATATTGAGATCGCATCTAATTCGAGTGACAATATTGAAAACCTTCTTCTCAAAGTAGAATATCCTTTTGGATTCATACTCAATTCTAGTTCGCCAAAACCTTTTGCTGGGGACAACATTTGGAGATTTGATTCTCTGTCTTCTGGTGATAAACGCAAAATATCAGTAAACGGCAGTATCATAGGTCAAGACAATGAAGAAAAAGTTTTTAGGATCTCTAGTGGCACAGCCAGTGAAGAAGATGACAGGTCTATCGCAGTTCTTCTCTCGGAGATTGTTGAGTCGGTACTCATAAAAAAGCCTTTTATAGGTATCAATACATCTATAGCGGGTAGCAATGGCGATTATGTCGGCAGAGGGGGATCGCAAATAGAAGGATTGATTTATCTTCAAAATAATTTGCCCGACCGACTTTTCAATACTCAAATAGAGGTGTCGTTTTCTGGGGGCGCTTTTGATGAGCTTAGTGTTTCGCCAAGGCAGGGAGGATTCTTTAGATCAATAGATGATACGATTATTTGGGAAAGTCGTTCTACCCCGGACCTTTCTGAAATAGAACCGGGAGATACTAGAGACTTCTCTTTTGCTCTAACTCCGCTCACTTACAATTCATTGCCAAAAAGCGGTAGGCCGGAAATTATAATGACTATAAAAGCTAAAGGGGAAAGAGTGCTTGAATCTGGTTCTGTGGACACAGTATCCTCTGTAGAAAGTCGCAAAATATCGCTTGTTTCTGATGTCGGTTTGTCCGCAAAAACTCTCCGCTCCCTAGGTTCCTTTGAAAATTCAGGCCCCATACCGCCACGAGCCAATAGCAAAACTACTTATACAGTTGTATGGAGCATAACCAATTCTTTCAACCAAATAGGTGGTGTAGAGGTGAGAGCTTCTCTGCCTTCTTATGTGCGCTGGACCGATCTTGCAGAGGTGGATGGTGGTGAATTTGGGTTCAATCCGACTACCGGTGAAGTGGTTTGGAGTGTCGGGTCTGTTCTGCCAAATACGGGGATCTCGTCTTCTCCGAAAGAAGCTCGATTCCAAGTAGAAATTGTGCCAAGCACTAGCCAGACCAACACCGCCCCCATAATAGTAGGCGAAGCCACTCTCATAGGTCTGGATAAATCGACGGGATCTAAAGTAAGAGCTGTGGCTCCTCCTGCCACTACCAACTTTTCTTTGGATCCAATTTATAAATCAGGAGACGATAAGGTGGTGCCGTAGAAAGTGGGTTATGGTATAAGTATTAAGTATTATGGAAAAGGACAATAATAAATTAGAAAAGATAGTTTCGCTTTGCAAGAGAAGGGGATTTGTATACCCCAGTTCCGAAATATACGGAGGCTTCTCTGGTTTCTGGCATTATGGGCATTACGGTGCGATTTTGAAAGAAAATATAAAATTTGTCTGGAAGCAGAAGTTTATATTTGAACGCTCTGATGTGTTTATGACAGACACTTCTATAATATCGAATCCGAAGGTTTTAGAATCTTCCGGGCATGTTGAAAATTTTGGTAACGAAATTTTTAAAACTATGATCGGTACTGGAGAAGAGGCGATAACTTCTTATTTGCGTCCGGAGACTGCACAAAGCATTTTTATCGATTTTAAAAACACAATAGACACGCATCACCCAACCCTACCTTTCGGTATAGCTCAAATAGGTAAAGCATTTAGAAATGAAATTTCTCCACGGGATTTCATTTTCCGTGATCGAGAGCTCGAGCAGATGGAAGTGGAATATTTCATCAGAGAGAATGATTGGGAGAAATATTTTGAGGAATGGAGGGAAAATATGAAAAATTTTGCTAAGGAAGTTGGTATTAATGATATTTTTGAACTAGAAGTTCCGACTGACGATAGAGCTCATTATTCTAAACGAACGATCGATTTCTTGTTTGACTGGCCATTTGGTAGAGGGGAATTATGGGGGCTCGCATATCGTACAGATTTTGATCTTAAAAATCACGGCCTCGATTATTTTGATGAAGAAAGTGGGACAAGATTTATTCCTCATGTCATAGAACCCTCTCTTGGGGTAGAAAGAACAATGCTAGCGGTGCTATTATCGGCTTATACCGAGGATGAAATGGATGGAGAAAAAAGAGTATTTTTAAAATTATCTCCTAACATTGCTCCGATCAAAATTGCTGTTTTTCCTCTTTTAAAAAATAAACCAGAATTGGTGAAGAAGGCTCGCGAAATTTTTAGCTTGTTGAAAAAAGAATTTAAATCAGTGGAGTTTGACGACAATGGCAATATAGGTAAGAGGTATAGGAGACAAGATGAAATAGGTACGCCGTTTTGTGTGACGGTGGATTTTGACACGATAGAGAAAGGTGAAGGAGTGACGGTAAGAGACAGAGATACAGGCGAGCAGGAGAGAGTTTTGGAAAGTGGGTTAGTAGCGTATCTACAAAATAAAATATTTGGTATATAATTATAGGCAATGGCTACCCGACTCTCTAGTGAAAAAATAATCCAGATAAGCACGGGAACTATTTTTAGGGTAGTTCTCATAATTTTGGCATTCATTGCGGTCTATATACTAAGAGATATCCTCTTGGTTGTACTTCTTGCTATTATTATCGCGTCAGCAGTAGAGCCGGGTACCAAATGGTTTCTACGTAGAAACATACCTCGTATCATTGCCGTCCTTCTCATATATTCTTTGATAGTGATAATGCTTGTCGGCACATTCTATTTTCTATTTCTACCACTTCTCAATCAATCTGCTACCTTTCTCTCTAGTTTGCCTGGGTATCTGGGAGAATTGCAGGTGTGGAACCCGCTCCAGAGCAGCGCTTGGCTGTCTGAAAACTCTACGCTAGGAGGTATATCAGCCAGCTTCTCACTCTCAGAAATAGTGGAGCAGATAGATACCACTATATCCAATATTTCCAACGGATTTTTGTCTACAGTAAGTACGATATTTGGCGGTGTCTTAAGCTTTGTATTAGTTATAGTGTTGTCTTTCTATCTCGCCACAGAATCTGATGGAGTTACCAATTTTTTGCGTACCGTTACTCCTCAAAAACATGAAGTTTATATAATAGATTTGTGGAAAAGATCTCAGAACAAAATTGGTCTTTGGATGCAGGGGCAAGTGGTCTTGGCGATCATTGTTGCTATGCTGGTTTTTCTGGGGCTCACCCTACTTCAAGTGGAGAATGCTTTGCTTCTTGCCGTGCTCGCTGGTCTTTTTGAGATCATTCCACTCTTTGGTCCGATCCTTGCTGCCATACCAGCTGTTTCTATAACCTTGATTAATGGTGGGATGACCGAAGCTTTATTGGTAGTTGGTTTGTACATAATAATTCAACAATTTGAAAATCAACTCATATACCCACTCGTAGTGCGCAAAATCGTTGGAGTGCCACCGATCATTTCTATACTAGCTCTTATTATTGGTGGTAAATTGGCTGGTTTTGTTGGGCTTCTTATATCTGTGCCGGTAGCCAGCATGATTATGGAATATCTTTCTGATTTGGAAAAAGATAAGATGGCCAGTCGGCTCCTCAATAAAAATATTGCAGCCAAAGCTTCTCTAGAGTAGGCTATAACAATGGCAAAGACTTTTTATATAACTACTCCTATATTTTACCCCAATGCAAAGCTCCATATGGGTCATGCTTATGCAGTAACTCTCACTGATATTTTGGCCCGTTATCATCGGCTAAATGGAGAAGAAACATATTTTCTCACTGGTTCTGATGAAAATACAGCTAAAATATTGAAAAACCTCGATGGGAAAAGTACCGAAACCTATCTTGAAGATTTGTCTTTAAATTTTAAAGATCTTTATAAAAAACTCAGTATTTCTTATGACCAGTTTATTCGAACAACAGACAAAGAAAAACATTGGCCTGGGGCTATAGAAATGTGGAAAAGATTGGTTGAAGCAGGGGACATAGAGAAAAAGAAATACACCGGTCTTTATTGTATTGGTTGCGAGACTTTCTATATGGAAAAGGATTTAATAGATAATAATTGTCCAATACACAAAACTGTTCCAGAAAAAGTAGAAGAAGAAAATTATTTTTTTAAACTATCAAAATACACCGCCGATATAAAACAAAAAATAAAGAACGGTGAGCTTTCAATTATTCCAGAAGGGCGTAAAAATGAGATTTTGGCTCTTTTGGGCAGAGGTCTAGAAGACGTTAGCTTCAGTAGGCCAAAAGAAAAGGTGCCACATGGTATACCGGTACCCGGTGATCCAGAACAAGTGATATACGTTTGGTGCGATGCTTTGGTAAATTATATTTCAGCCTTGGGGTATGGGAGAAATAACTCACCCCAAACCCCTCTCTTACAATCAAGAGAGGGGCTTCCGGAAACCTCTCTTGTTGTAAGAGAGGTCGAGACGAATAGTCCGAGTGAGTTATTTGATAAATTTTGGCCAGCAGATGTCCACGTAATAGGTAAAGATATTTTACGTTTTCATGCTGCCATTTGGCCGGCCATGCTTTTATCTGCCGGACTACCATTACCTAAAAATATTTTGGTTCATGGCATGATAACCTCTGGCGGGGTGAAGATGTCCAAATCTTTGGGCAATGTCATAGACCCAGACGAATTAATAAAAGAATATGGTTCTGAGGCTGTCCGCTACTATCTTGCTCGCCACATTTCTCCCTTTGAAGATGGCGATCTAACTCTGGAGAGTTTTAAAGAAGTTTACAATGCTCACTTAGCGAATGGGTTGGGTAATTTGGTTTCGCGTATCCTTACTCTTTCGGAAAAATATTTGGAAAAGTGTCCTGACATTCCTGAAAAATCCGATTTTATGGAATATTTTAAATATTATGAAAATTTTGAAATAAACAAAGCTGTAGATTATGTTTGGAACGAAATAAGTGAACTGGACAAATATATTCAAGAAACAGAACCGTTTAAGGTTATTAAAACTGATGAAGAAAAAGGCAAAAAATTAATTTCTAGTATGGTCTTGCGTTTGTATAGAATAGCGCGGATGCTAAACCCCATTATGCCAGAAACCAATGTACTATTAAAAAAGCTGATCAAAGAAAACAAAGCTCCAGAAGCCCCACTTTTTGCAAGAAAATGAAATATATAGACATACATTGCCATCTCGACTTTCCGGACTATGACAAGGACAGGGACGGCGTATTCGCGCGAATGGTAGACAAGCAGGTGGGGGTGATAACTATCGGGACTGATCTGGAAAGTTCCAAGAGGGCAGTGGAGATTGCCGAAGAGAATGAGAATGTTTGGGCATGTATTGGTATACACCCGAACGAAGGCGCCCCCTCTCTTGTAATAAGAGAAGGGCTGAGCGAAGTGAGAGGGGATGAGTTATTTAGCGCAGAAGAATTCCAGACTTTAGTTCAAAATCCAAAAGTAGTGGCCATAGGAGAGTGCGGTCTTGATTATTTTAGAATAAAAGATGAATCCGAGAAAGATATTCAAAAGAAATTATTTATTGAACAGATAGAATTTGCTCTAAAGCACAACAAGCCTTTGATGCTTCATTGTAGAAACAGCTATGACGATGTTCTAGACATTTTGGAAAGTTATAAAGAGGCCGCAGGCCCTGAAGCTGAAAAGCTTCGTGGTAATGCTCACTTTTTTGCTGGGGACATAGAGCAAGCCAAAAGATTTTTAGATTTGGGATTTAGTATGTCTTTTACAGGAGTTATTACATTCACCCATGATTACGACGAAGTTATAAAATATTTGCCTATGAACGCTATTATGTCCGAAACCGATGCGCCGTTCGTAGCCCCCGTGCCCTATAGAGGCAAAAGAAACGAGCCGCCTTATGTTATAGAGGTGGTCAAAAAAATAGCTGAAATAAAAGGTATAGACAAAGCTTTTTGTCGAGAAACCATTCTCCAAAACGCTAAAAATATGTTTGGATTGCTAAAATAGCAGTAGAGTGATATTATGGTGAACACTCAAATCCGAAGCCACTTTTATAATAACAGGCTTCTACTCCGCTTAGCGGGGCCCATTTGAGTTTATCTTATGCAAGAAAAAGAAAACGATGATTTGCAAGTTTATGAGCTTGGGTATCATTTATTGGGAAGTATATCTGAAAATGACCTAGGGGGGGAGATGACCAAAATACATGATCTTCTTGCTCGCCATGGAGGAGAGATTATTTCCGAAGGCGCTCCAGAGATGCGTAATCTAGCTTACGAAATATCTAAAAGAGTTGAAACCAAATACACAACTTTTAGTAAAGCTTATTTTGGCTGGATAAAATTTGAAATAAACAGACCGACTATAATTTCCTTTGAGAAAGATATAAAAATGAACTCAAATATTTTGAGATATATAATAATGAAGACTGTCAAAGAGAATACCATCTATATCCCAAAGATTTCTCAGCCTAGGAGAGAAGTAGATCTAGGTGAACAAAGTTTGGTAAGTGGTATGCCAGAGAAGGTGGTGCACGCCCCTGCATCAGAAGAAGAGATAGATAAAAGTATTGATGAGCTAGTTATTAGTTAATTTTAACCTATACTAATATGTACATAAACAAAGCGCTTCTCTATGGCAATCTGACTCGCGATCCAGACCTCAAAAGCTTACCTTCTGGATCTCAAGTTTGCGAGTTTGGTATAGCTACTAACCGAGTTTGGAAAGATAAAAATGGAGTAAAACAAGAATCTGCCGATTTTCACAACATTGTAGTTTTTGGCAAACAAGCAGAACTTGTAAAACAGTATCTGTCCAAGGGTAATGCTGTTTTTGTGGAGGGTAGGATCCAAACACGCAGTTGGGATGCTCAAGATGGCACCAAGAGATATAGAACGGAAGTGGTAGCAGATAGGATACAGTTTGGGCCAAAAGCAGGAAGCGCCAGCTCTTACAACAAAGAAACCCAATCTTCACCCGATGCTACTGTCAGTAAAGAAAATGCCCCAGCTATAGAATATCCAGAAGAAGAGATTAATGCTGATGATATACCTTTTTAATAACTCCCCTAACCCCTCTTACATTAAGAGGGGAACAGGACAAACTTATAAAAACATATGACAAATAATACAGAATGTTACTTTAAACAAAATGGAATCAAGTATATAGACTATAAAGACATAGAACTTCTAAAAAAGTTTATAAACCCTCACGCTAGAATTCTTGGTAAAAAAAGAACGGGGGTCTCGGCTGAATTCCAAAGACCACTTGCTTTAGCTATAAAGCGCGCTCGTTTTATGGGCTTGTTGCCGTATCTTTCAAGGTAAAACTATACGCGCTCGACATACTCTCCATTTTGAGTATTTATAACGATTACGTCGCCCTCGTTTACAAAGAGGGGAGTGTTGACTGTCGCACCAGTTTCTACCTTGACCACTTTATTGCCCCCTTGAGCAGTGTTGCCTCTCATAGAGGGTGGTGCTTCTACTACTTTTAATTCTACTTTGATCGGAAGCTTTACTCCGATTATTTTTTCGTCAAAGACCATGGCTTTCAGTACGGCATCCTTTTTCAAAAATTTTGATCCATAACCAATCTGCTCTTCTTTGAGAGAAAATCTTTTTGCTTGATCGTTTATTTCGTGGAACCAATATTCATCTTTGGCCACATAAATAAATTTAATATCTTTATTTTCTATCGCCGCCTCCTCTACCTTTTCGGAGACATGAAAAGAATTTTCGGTCACTCGACCACTGATCAGATTTTTCAGTTTAGTCGCATTTACCGGCTTTCTTTGTTGCTTCCTAAATACATGTGAGGCAATAACCTCCCACGGTTCATTGTCAAAAATGATCACTTTCCCAAGTGTTATTTCGTTGTATTCTAACATTAGGTCGTCAGTTTAGCATTTATAAAATCTGAAGTCTAATTCTACCCTTCACTACTTTCTTCTTCAGTTTCAGGTTTGACGGGGACTACCGAGCCACCGTTTTCCACAAGTTTTTGACGGATTTGTTTTAAGATGTCTTCAGCAATTTTTTTGTTTACTTTATCTTTCAAAAATTGACGAGTGGCGTCGTAGCCACGGCCGAGGGCAGTATCACCCATTTTATAGGAAGCGCCAGATTTTTGGATGATACCAAATTTCTCTCCGAGCGCGATGATCTCACCTTCTCGAGAAATGCCTTCGTTGTACATTAGGTCAAATTCGGTTTGTTTAAAAGGGGCGGCTACTTTATTTTTGACCACTTTTACTCTGACTCTACCCCCCATTATTTCATCACCCTTTTTTATTTGAGCTATTCTTCTAATATCTAATCGGACACTAGTATAAAATTTTAGAGCTTTACCTCCGGGAGTAGTTTCCGGATTGCCGAACATGACTCCAATTTGCATTCTGATTTGGTTTATGAATATAACTACTGTTTTAGATTTGGCGACAATAGCAGTCAGTTTTCGTAAGGCTTGAGACATAAGTCGAGCTTGTTTGCCGACGTGGTGTGCGCCCATATCGCCCTCAATTTCATCTTTAGGGGTGAGAGCGGCTACTGAATCTATAACAATAACATCTATCTTGCCGCTTCGGACTAGTGAATCTACGATCTCAAGAGCTTGTTCGCCATTGTCAGGTTGAGAAATAAGAAGTTGGTCTATTTTTACACCGAGTCTTTGAGAGTATTCTGGGTCCATGGCATGTTCTGCATCTATAAAAGCACAAACGCCACCAAGTTTTTGAGCTTCAGCAATAATATGAAGAGAAAGAGTAGTTTTACCCGATGACTCTGGACCAAATATTTCTATGATCCTTCCTCTTGGTACACCACCGACACCGAGAGCCATATCAAGTCCAATTGATCCGGTGGGGATAGTATTGATGTCAACGTGAGGTTTTTCTCCGAGCATCATGATGGCATCTTCGCCAAATTTGCTTTTTATTTCTTTTATGGTGTCTGCTACTCTGGAATCAGCTAGAGAAGCACTTTTTGTATTTCCAGCCTCTTTTGTTTTTTTAGCCATTTTTAGTTTATTTGATTATTTTCCTTATAATAAAGCCTAAATTCTTTAATAACTTCATTTTTAAACCTATCTTTACCATAAATGCTGATTATATTAAACCCGGGGTAAAGTAGCAATTTTTCCTCAAAGTTGTTTTCTGTGTCTATAAAAATAGGTCTATTGTTGAGGCTCAAAAAAACGACATTGTTTGCTTTGCCTCTGATCGCAATAAGTTTCTCTGTAGTTTCCATATTATCTTTTGGGTAGGTTATTTCAATAGTTGGGCCAAGGATGAGATTGCGCCCGTTAAACACACCATATCCTATGAGTGTGAGTACCACCAGAATAAAAAGGACCTTTTTTGTATTGAATGTCGGCAAAGATTTTTATGTAATAGATATATCGCTTGTCTGTGATAAGTCGTCATCTGTTTGGGGCAAGATGCCCCCATCGGGTTTAATGAGAACCTCCCTTGGTTTGGACCCTTCACCTCTTCCTACTACACCTTTTTCTTCGAGTATATCCATGAGCCTTGCAGCTCTTGCATAGCCGACACCCAATTTTCTCTGTAGATATGATGTAGATGCTTTGCTCGTCATGATCACCACCTCTCGTGCTTCTTCATATCTATCATCATCCACATCTTCATCGTTATCAGTATTAAAAATAGGATTTTTGTTTTCGGTTGTTGTAGTTAGGTTTATTTCTTCGGGCAATTCATCTTCATTTTGTTTACCGAGATATTCCGTCACTCGTTTGACTTCGGACTCAGATATAAAAGGGGATTGGAGCCTGATTGGCTTGGACATTTCGCCCGACAGATAAAGCATATCTCCAGCCCCCAATAGTTTTTCTGCACCCGCACCATCAAGGATAGTTCTTGAGTCGAATTGTGAGGATACTTGCAGGGCTATTCGAGCTGGGATGTTTGCTTTGATTAAGCCAGTGATAACATTGACCGAAGGTCTTTGGGTGGAAAGTATAAGGTGTATGCCGACAGCTCTACTCATCTGGGCGAGCCTTACTATCGCAGATTCAAGCTCTCTTGGGTATGCCTGCATTATATCTGCAAGTTCGTCTATAACTATCACTATATAAGGCATAAGATCTGGAGTGTCTTTTTTCTCCGTGTTTTTGCCCCCACTTTTCTTGAGCTCCTCTATTACCGGTGCGAGTATATTTTTATGATAAGATTCCACGTCGCGCACCTTATGGCCTTCTAAAATACCATAGCGTCTATCCATTTCTCTAGCCGCCCATTTTAGAGCTAGGATAGCTTTTTTTGCGTCAGTTATTACTGGAGTAAATAAATGGGGGATTTTGTTGTATAGAGTCAGCTCTACTCTTTTTGGATCTATCATTATGAATTTCAGATTTTCTGGAGGATTGCGAAATAGCATGGAGTTTATTATTGCGTGTATAGACACTGATTTACCACTGCCGGTCGCCCCTGCTATAAGTAGGTGGGGCATTTTGGCTAGGTTTGCAAAATGAGCTACTCCGGAGATGCCTTTACCTAGGGATATCATAAGCGGTTTGGAAGATTCAGTGTATTCGGGTTGGCTAAGGAGCGTCGCAAGTCCGACGGTCGTCTTCACACTATTTGGTATCTCTATACCTACAAGGGATTTCCCAGGTATAGGGGCCTCTATTCTTACTGGATGAGCTGCCAAGGCAAGCTCCAAGTTGTTTTGTAGCCCGAGTATTTTTGATAGTTTAACTCCCTCAGCCGGTTTCAATGCATAGCGAGTGACGGATGGTCCTATAGATATTTCATCCATTTCTACTATTATCCCAAAATTTTGTAGAGTCCTCTTTATTATGTTCGCGTTGGCCTTTATATCACCAACCTCTGGTTTACCGCGATCTCTTTCAAGCATGGAAAGTGGGGGGGGTGTCCACTCTTTAAAACTAAAATTGTTTTTATCTAATTTAAATTCATCTGTATCATTTTGGTCCGGCATCTTTTTTGCAAGATTGTTTACTGGCATAGCTGTTTTTGGTTGGATTGTTTTATCTGCATCGTTTAGCTCGGCACCGGATATTTTGATTTCTTTTTCTTTTATTACAGTGTTGTTGTTTTCTTCTTGTTTTCTAAATTTATGCAAAAAATTCAAATTGATAGGCTGATCTATGCTAGTCATAATCCCTATGATAGAGAGACCAACAAGGATTACCATACTGGCATACACATCAAACATAATCATTAGAGGTTTTTCCAACACATTACCGACGATTCCTCCTCTTTGATCAAAAATTATTTCTATTATGACTATGAGGGAGAGGAACAATACAACAGACCCTGAAATTCTAAGATATCCGAAATCTTTTTTGATAGATTGTGCTAATGATATAGCCATGATGATACATATGGCTGGTATAACAAAATATCCAACTCCAAAAAGTATAGATAAAATGTTGAAAACTTTATTTCCGACAAATCCAGCTTTATCTACAGAGGCCAGTATAAAAAAAGCAAATAAAACAATAAAAGCCACTGATTGTATCCAGCCCAATGTATTACCTTTGAGCGATGCCTGATCTTCAGGCTTGTCTAATTTATCTATTTTTCTTCTTCTTCCCATTGATACACTTAATAATACCACAATCATTTTTGTGAGTGGGCGCTACCCGCGATAAGCTATTAGGTAGACAGATTTTGTAAAAGACATTTTTTAAAAAAGACATAAATTGGAAACGCTTGATTTTATTTGTCCTATAGATTATAATATAAAAGACTTTATAATATAAAGCTTTAATTAAAAAGACTTTTTATGAATAATGACGCATCTCTTGTTGACTACAATAATGACTCAGTAAAAGCTTTTGCTAGTCTCTACAAATCAACGAATCGCCTTATTTCTGGGCTTTTTTTAGTTATAAACTCAATAGATGAAGCCAGTGAAATTAAAAGAAGAATAAAAGAAATATCCTTAGAAACTTTGTCTCTTTGTATAGAATTGAAGGATGGTGGTGATCTCAAAAATAAAACTACTCTAAGTATGTTAGAAAAAAGAATATTGGAAATAATGTCTCTTTTAGACATAAGCTTTGCTTCAGGTCTTATATCTGAAATGAACGTTTCTATTCTTAAAAATGAGTTCAAATCTTTTGTTGATTCTATTTCTAATTTAATCAGGAGTATAGATCTAAAAAACAGCGGTTTTATGAGAGATGTATTGTCTAGTAGAAATGAAATTGCTTTAGTTTCAGATTCATCAAAAACATTAGAAAATATAAACAATAGCCCCACAATGATAAACAGAAGAACAGAAGAAACTACCCCCTCATTTTTAAAGGACAATAATAAAAGACAATCAAGAAGAGGGGTTAGGACCGAGTCTATCATTGACTTTGTTAGGACACATCCGGGTGTGAGTATAAAAGATATAACACCCAATATTAAGGGTTGTGGGGAAAAAACCATTCAAAGAGAGCTTGTAGAGCTTATAAGAGAGGGTAAAATCAGAAAAACAGGAGATAGGCGTTGGAGTAAGTACTCTATTGCATAAATATACTAAGTATGCGATACTGTACATTCCCATCTTATCCACAATCGTATATTTGCGATACTGGGTATTGGGCGTTAGAATAGCTTGTAGCTCTGTTTCTTAGTCGATATAAAGAAACAAAAGCTTTAGCTAGATTAATTATTAATTATTAGAAAAGCTAATAGTTGGGTTTCAAATCCTTACAATAATATTTTGAAATTCCACAAGATTAGCTAATTACAAATCATGTTAAAATCAAAATCAATTAAGTTTTTCGCGGGCGTTGTTGGCGCAGCTATGGTTTTGGGTACAGTTGGCATTCCTGCATCTGCTCAAAGCACGGCAGAGCTAACAGCGATGATTAATTCATTGCTTGCCCAAATCACTCAACTTCAGGCTCAGATCGCTGCACAAGGCGGTTCTACTGGAGGTACAACTTTTACTAAAGATCTAACTCTCGGTTCTACTGGCGCAGAAGTATCAAGCCTTCAACAGTGGCTAGTATCAAAGAGTTACTTAGTTATGCCTGCGGGTGTGGCTATGGGCTATTTCGGTCCTTTGACACAAGCGGCTCTTGCTAAGTATCAAGCAGAAGCAGGTATTTCTCCTGCTGCTGGTTACTTCGGTCCTATAACTAGAGCTAAAGTTAATGCAATGGCTGGCACAGGAACAGGTACTGGCACAGGAACCGGAACCGGAACAGGTACTGGTACAGGTACTGGTATAACTACTCCTGGCGCTGAAGGTACTTTGACTGTTACTGCCAATAACTCTGGTTTGGCTTCTACTGTGTACGAAGGTGGCGACATGGTCGGCATCTTGGGTATGAGTGTTGAGGCTAAGAACTCTGATATGGCTCTCCAAAGAGTCAAGATCAATCTTGGTACTGACAGCAGAATATACACAAAGGGTTACACCAAACTGTATGTTACTGAAGGTTCCAACGTTATTGCTTCTATTGACCTAAATGCTTCTACAGTTGTAAAGGAAAGTAGCACTTACTTCATCACTATCACAGGTTTCAACTATGTCATTCCAAAGAATGTAAAGAAGAATCTTGTGATCAAGGCTGATGTAATGCCTGCTATTGATTCAGCTGACAGAACTACTTTGACCGCTCTCGCTGGGCTTTTGATCCCTGCAAACGGTTTCAGAGGTGTTGATGGTGCTGGCATCGACCAATATGCTCCTACTGCGGCACTTGCAGCTAGAAACGTAACCTTTAGCGCTGACCTTACAGAGAGTGCTACACTTGCAGTCTCTCTCAACTCTTCTTCACCAAGAAAAGCTGAAATAGTGGCTTCTGGTGGTTCTAGCGATGACGAATTGGATGATCAGACTGTTCTGGTCTTCGATGTTAAAGCTGAAAAAGATGATGTTAAGATCACTGATCTTAAAG
>JBBTQZ010000050.1:0-25403 GCA_038065435.1 Patescibacteria group bacterium
TACAAAAACCTCTTTCTTTAAAATATCAATTACTCCCACTTCCTTCAATTTATCCATCCCTTCTTTGAAGGCGCCTACCCCAGGCAAGATAATGTGAGAAGCCTCTTCCAAATCTTCCTCTCTATTCGAGATTACAGACTCCCGACCCAAAAAAGTAAGGGCATTTTTGACCGATCCCACATTCCCCATCCCATAATCAACAATAGCAATCATATTGCTATTTTATACTATTCTATTTCATTTTCCACTAGAAAGTTTGTTGCTTTTTTGAAGCAAGAACATAGTATCTATATTTTCATTTTGGAGATATTTATATCTTTTTTCTTTGACTAGTTTTAGGTCTGGAAACAAATCCATATATATTTTGGGGAAATTAGTCTTCCACTGAACATTATTTCGTCCTCTATAAGGAGTGTGGGTATATTCATCACTATGATATTCAGTGCCCCAAATATATTTTTTAGAAACACGATAGATTTCCTTCATTGCTTGAGGTACATTTTTTGGATCGATGTGAATCAAAACTCCTGAAGTAAAGACGAGATCAAAATAACCATCTTTGAAAGGTAGTTCAAGCGCATCCCCTTCAATGATATAGATACCTTTGGTATGTTTATGCGCATATTCTATAGCAAAAGGATTGACTTCAATGCCATAAAGATTTTTAAAACCTAATTTTTGTAAAGTCATAAGCTGCAAGCCCCAATTGGCACCTACCTCTAAAATCTTGATATCTTTTGGCAATTTACCCAAAAACTCTTTGTTCATTGTGGTACGCAAAACATTGAATTTCATCTTATAATTCTTATCCAACTCTGCTACCGTCAAAGGATTTCTTTTAAGATAGGCACTCCCAAACTGGCTAATCCAAAATTGTTTTTGTTTTGTTGTTGTTTTCATAATTTATGCAGTCTAATATAAAAGCCAAATAAAGTAAAATATAAAAAAAGCGGCCCGGAGAATTTCCCGGGCCGCAATATGAAATACTTACAACAGATTGACCGCGAAGTGGGCCACTCGACGAGCGTTGCCACCGTCGAGTACGAAATTGCTCTTTTGAGCCTCTTCGAGAGCAAGAGTACCTGCCAGAGCACTGCGAACCGTTGCTGCCAATTCCACCCTATTAATCGCTTTGGCCGAACAGCCAAGCGTAACTGTCGGAAACTCCTTGATCATTCCCCCAGTGCTATTCTCATAAAACTCGGCCTGGGGTTCGTAGAACAAAGAGATGTTTGGTTTTCTCATCACCGACGCTTCAAGAAGCATCGTTGAGAAGGGGGTGATGGTCACGGTCGCTGCTGCTATCAAAGCTTCAACACCGCATGCCGACGAATCAGCGATAACTTGCCCATTATGAAATAAGCCTATGGCTGTATCGCACAGCGTCTTATCCTCTGGGGCCTGTGCCATCCGAGGATGTAGCCTCGGAATGAAGCAGACTGGCTGATCCAGCTCGTTCAAAACCTCGACCAGCTCACTCATCGCGTGACCAGTACTTTGGAGAACGCCGCCAAATAAGACGATGGGCATATCGGTCGGTAAAGCCAACTTCTCCCGAGCCTCCACCGCCAACACCCTAATGTCACGACCAGCGAAACGATCCAATGCTGGATAGCCGGTGATTATGACTTTCTTGGTGTCAAAATCAGGCCATGATTTGCAGGTAATCTCTTTACCGAAGAGATCGTTAACGCAGATGTAGTCAGGCCTTACTCCAGCCCACTCATCCGTCAGAGCCCCTCCCCAATAATCCTGGAGAGCAACTACCTGACAAGTTTGGCCCGCGAGCACCTTTGCCAAATCACGGCCAACTCCACCACCACTACACATAGTAGTGATGAGAACCTTCGGCGCTCCATCCTTGAGCGCCTCTTCCGGCGTACTCAAGACTTCATAGCCCTCGAGCATATCGAGAACTCCCTGGACGGCTGCCTTATCGGCAATAAGTCGTACAGGCAAGCCCCGACTTCGCAACTGCTTAACGACCGGCATGAGACCTCTGGTCCCACCCGGGTCTTTGGTACAGGTCCAAATTTCATGTTCCAATTTGCACCTCCTAAGTGCTTAGAATTTACAACTAACTTCCGAACAATATACTAACATATATTCCCAAGATATGCAAGTTTTGGCTACTGAACCCTGATTTCAAAATCTTATTTCTTTACCAAAAAATTACCAATTGCCAAATATGGCAATTCAGCGGCAACGAAAGCACGGAGAGCGTCATCCGGAGAACATACGATTGGTTCTTCATGCATATTAAAACTCGTGTTGATCAAAGTGGGGTTACCAGTAATTTTGTAAAAATTTTCTATAATACTGTAGTAGCTTGGATTTTGTTCTTTAGTCACCAGTTGAGGACGGGCCGTACCATCAATGTGGACCACTCCGGGGGACATCTCTTTCATCTTAGTAGTACAGCTAAGGGTGGTGGTCATAAAGGTGGCTGGTCTCTCTATGTTTTTGAATAATTCATAATATTCTGATGCCTGCTCTCTAAGTGTCACCGGAGCGAAGGGCATGAACTCTGTTCGTTTCAATTTTTTATTTAACCAGTCGTTGACTGAAGCATCATCGGGTTTGAAGAGGACACTGCGATTACCCAAAGCTCTTGGTCCATATTCCATCTTGCCATTAAATCTAGCTACCACATTGCCCTCTGCCAAAAGTCTGGCAACAACTTCTTCTATATTAGGAAGCTTTTCATATTTTAAATTATACTTCTCTATCTCTTCTTTTATTTCCTCATCTGTATATTCCGGCCCCCAGTACACATTATCTATTTGGTACGGCTTGAGAGAATTTTCTTTTGAGTAATGATATAAAGCAGAACCAACCGCCAGCCCTCCATCACCCATATTGGGGTAAATAAAGACTTCCGCTATATTTGGTAAAGCCAATATTTTTTGGTTGAGGAGCACATTGGCAAATATACCGCCAGCTAAGCATAGCTTGCTCGGAGCCGGTACTAACTCTTGTATATATTCCAAAACAACTTCTTCCAAAACTCTTTGTGCCCCAGCAGCTACATCTTCCCTTTTTTCTCCTTTCAAAGCATCGGCTAGATAAGGGTTGTCATGGAGAGGTACATAAAAACCATTTTCCATAAATCCTCTAAAAGTCTTATTTGCTTTGTCAAAACCAACCATTTTTCTAAAAAATGGAGCCAGTCTTTTCGGATCTCCGTGTCCAGCCAAGCCCAAAACCTTCCCTTCATGTTTATGAGGTGTAAAACCTAAATATTTAGTCACGCTACCATAAAAATAGCCGAGTGAATCTATAATAGAAGAATGCGCCACTCGCTCGATTTTCCCATCTTCACATTTAAAAAGTCCACTAGAAGCATCGGCGCCCCAACCATCAGCGGTCAGAACATAGCATTCATCCCAACCACTAGTAAAATACGCCCCCGTTGCATGAGCCAAATGATGATCAACCTTCTTTACTGGCCTACCAAAACCTTCTATCTCTTTAATATATTCTTCATGCCTTTCGTTTATAACTTTGGTGACATGGTCGTATTTGTCCCAAAGTATTTTAAGTTGAGCCTCCTTTTTTGTTCCATCAATTTCTTTTGAAGCAGAGATTAGTTCGGCCATTTTATCAAATATGGGTTTGCGACTGACAAAGGGCTCTGTACCATCATGAGTGGTCACAAAATCTATATCGTCTGTCGATAGGCCTGCCTCTTTCAAAACCCACTCTACAGAAAGCTTTGGTATTCCAAACCAATTTTTAATCCTATTTAACCTTTCTTCTGCAATGGCACAAACTACCTTACCATTCTTTACAATGGCCGCTTCAGCCGTAGAAGTAAAGCTAATGCCTAAAATTATAATATCTTTTTTATCCTTCATAAATTAACGAGCTTTCACCGCCCACACATCTCCCCACTCATAGGGATCATAGCGCTTATCATCTTTAATAGATTCTTCAGTAGTGGAAGTAGAAACACAAAGTAAGATGGTGTTGTCCGACAAAGAAACCCAACCATTAGCAAACCCTGGCGGTACACTAATTAAATTATTTTTGCGAGCTGAACTTATAAACTGATATTTTTCTTCGGGATTTTCTGGATTAAGAGCCACAAATTTGGCCGAGCCTTGCACAATCACGAAAAATTTCCATTCCTTTTTATGATAGTGAAAGCCACGAACAATTCCTTTGGTATCGTTGACACAATAATAAATCCTTTTTGCTTGCCCAGCTTTTGGCTCTATTTTGTTTAGACCATTGACGACTGGAGCAAAAACTCCCCTGTCATCGGCAAATACGGGGTACTCTATAGCCCTAGGTTTGTTTAAAATTTTTCTGACCATAATTTCTTTTTATCATTTAATAAACTGGAAAGATGCCGTTCGTTAAAATGGACGTCGTGAACATCACCAAAAACCCTTTTTTCTCTGGCAATAGCGACGATCTGGCTGATCCCATCATCTAGCGAATGAAATTTTATATTCTTAAATAATCCGACATCTTTTGCTTTTTTGGTACTTACATGATAATTACGATTATCTTCAAATGGGTGTTCGGTGGATATCGCCTTACATTTGGTAATTTCCGCTATTCTTTTGGCTACTTCTTTTATTTGATAATTGTCGCTAGATATATTGTGAATACCCCGAGCATCACTGAACAAACCGTTAACGAAGACGTGGCCTATATCTCTAACATGAATAAATGGTCGCCATTGAGTGCCGCCAAAATAAACGAACTTACCTTCATTGATCGCTTTCAAACTCAGCACATTAACTGCTAAATCAAGACGAACACGCGAAAATATATCTGACGCTCCAAAAGCAGTCCCTATCCTATAAATTAACGCGTTTGGGTGTTTGAGGAGATATGATTCAGATGTCAATTTACTTCTTGCGTACAACGAAAGCGGTTGAGTTAGGGATTCTTCAGTCAAAATTTCATTACCCATACCATATACAGAACAAGTCGAGGCAAACAAAATGCGACCTTTATAATTTTTGACTAACCAGCTTACCGTCGTAGTATTTACCTCGTTAGTTAGAAATTCATCCACCTGACAACCTGTGTCCCCCACAATGGCAGCCAGCCATATTACGTGACTATATTTTGGTAAGAGTGTCTTTAGTTTTAGCCGGTCCCTCACGTCACCATAAATAAAATTGACAGGTTTTAAATACTGATGTTCATATATCAAGGCGTCATAAACGCTAAAAGGTATCTTTTTATTAATCAGATGGTCGGTCACTGCCCCACCGATATAGCCCGCCCCACCGACTACAAGTACGTTTATCTTATTATTTTTTGACATACTTTGGAATAATAACAAATAAAGCTCAAAAAACAATGATCTATTTCTTAAAAATCAACTTGACCTCTTCCTTTAAATTAGGCATCTTAAGCCCCAATTTTTTGGCATATCCTACATTCAACCACATTTCCTTTGGTCTAAAAGCGAAATTGCCCGACATGGAATCTATAGATACTAATTTTACCTCTCCCGAATATTCTTTAAAGGCTTCCACCACCATGAGGCCTATATCAGCTTTTGAAAGTCTGTCTTTACTACCAAGGTGGATGACCCCTCGATCCATTTTTGTTGCTAATTGAAATAAAAATTTAGCCATAGTAAGAGCGCTTAGTGCATTGATGTAGACATCTGTAAAAAAATTCAAAGGTTTATTGCTTTTGATGGCATCAACCATCCATTCCAAAAAATTTGCTTGGGGTCTGCCACTAGCATGAATACCGATTGGAGTAGCTCTCACTACTATCCCCTTAGAATAAGCGAGCACCGCTTCCTCCCCGAGTGTCTTGGTGAAAGAATAATAATTCCTTGGATCTAGGAAATCTCCTTCTTTATAATTACCTTTTTCTCCAGAAAATACAGAACCGGTAGATATGTAAATAATCTTTGCTTTATACTTTTCTGCCAAAGCAACCATATTCCTAGTCCCGATAACATTAGCTCTAAAACAACCTTCCTTATCTTTTTCACATTTATCCACTCCAGTCATAGAAGCACAATGAACAATCAAATCTAGTTTTGGAATTTTTTTAGCCAAAGAATTTATTGATTTTGTATCACCTATATCGCACGAAATATGTTTTATACTTTTATCTATTAATTTCGGATTACTATGAAAAAGACCAGTAACATTTAGGCCTTCACCAAGAAAGTATCGAACAACCTCTAGACCAAGCATGCCACTAGCACCTGTTACCAATACATTTTTATTTTTCTTAATTTTAATCATATTTATACTTATACCACTTTCTTTAGAATAAATATATGTTCAGAACTCCACCATAAATAATGTAGTAGCTTTCTTAGTCGGTTGAAACCAAAACCATATCCAGAAAAAGCCGGTCCTTTTACATATCTTACGACATTAAAACCAGACTCTTCAAACATTTTTTGCCATTCTTTTTTTCCAAATTTTATAAATTCTTCAATATGAGAATCAAAGTTTCCATGAATTTGAGGGAATAATATTTGACTAAGTTTATTCTTTTTTTCTAATACGGATTTATTTATGTTATTTTCCATCGATAGATTAGTCTTTTCAGTACCTCCCCTACTAAAAAAGATTTGGGTAGTCCGATTTATAACCAAAACAACCAAATTAATAAAATGTAGAAAAATGTATGTAATCTTTAGAAACCTACTTGGTACAATATGGACCACATATCCATCATTCTTCAGAAAAAATCGAGTGTTGTTAAGAAACTGGCGAGGCCTGCTTAAGTGTTCCATTACATTTGAGGAGAATATAAAATCAAATTCTTCTGATTGAAAAACCCCTTCTAGATTATCAGCATCATATTGTTTATATACAACATTCGAGATTTTAAGTTCCTCTTTAATTCTCTTAAAATTCAAATCACATGCAACAAATTCTTTAAAACGATTTCTAAGAAGCGTAGTTTGATACCCATCACCACACCCAATCTCTAAGCCCTTAGAAAAGCCGGCTAATGGAAGATGTTTAAACACCAGATCAATTTCCATTTTTCGAATCAGATGTAGATGTTTTGTCCAATTGGTTTTTAAGATCATTTTTAGAAATTTTGTTATAAAACTTAAGCATCTCCTCCACATAAGTCTTGAAGTCAGAGTTTTCCCTAATATCTTCAATCTTAAGTATTGACCAAAGTTTTGATATATCTATATCAAACATATCTTCCATTACCAATGCTACCAAATTTTGAAGGTCCCGTTCTTTATTGATCTCGTTTTGACCATCATAGTGTAAACATTCATTTACCAGATTTGGCAAATCTTCAGGAATCTTACATCGTTTAACCCCAGACAAAATGTCAAAATAGGTAGCCCCAAATATTATAGTGGGCACCTTGAGTAGCACCGCTTCCCAGGCAGCAGTACCGGTAACCGTCATTACTATTTTTGCTCTCTTGATAATATCGATGGAATCAAGCCCCGGACGGATAAGTCTAACATTGGGTATACTCTTTAATTTTTTATAAAACTCTCGATCTCTACTTGTAAGCATTGCTGGATGTTCTTTTATATAGAGTTTGAAATTTATAGGCAAAGATTGTGCGATGTTGAATATAACATTTATCTGATCTGTATAATACGGCGCCCAAAGCATCAAAGAAAGTTCGGGTTCAAAATGAAGTGGAAAATATACATAGGATTCTTTTGGATCAAAAATGTCATAACGAGGGTGTCTATATTGATTAAGCCAAAGCAGAAAATTTCGTTTTACATATGTTGTCCAGGTATAGGCATATATGGTCGGAAATCCATAATTGAACGAATCTAGAATTTTTCGTACCAAATTTTTAAGTAAGAGCACAGGATGTGTAAGAGGAGGAGATTCAAGGCCAATCGTCCAGTATGGCTTAACTGGTTTTTCACGATAAGACTCAATCCACGCTTCAGCTTCCTTTAATTTCGGACTGATATAATTTCCGGTTTGTAGAAGCAGCCATTTTTCAGCCACCGTAGTAAACTTATTATAAATACTTTCACTAAAAATTTGGGCGTCCCCCAATCGTGTATCCATAAGAACAACACATCTAATCCCTCGCGAACGTCCGATATAATACAAAAGCAAAGACCCCATTGTACAAGCAGAAGTGAGCATAATCATATCTGGTTTACACTCATCAAACATTTTCTCTATAGTCTTTATTCTGTACTGTAATTGCTGCTTAACTTGGTAATGGTCAAAGATTGGTTCATATTTCGTATAAAAAGTATGAGGCCAGCGATTAATCATTGCCCGATCAACAGTAAAGAAGTGCCAAAAAAATGGCGTTCCATATTCTTTTTCCTTTCTATCCAAAAAATCTTCATCTACTACTTCGTTACCAGCTTCTACCGACAAAATATCATCTGTCAAAAGTGTTTTGTATTTGATATCAACCTGATCTCTAAGAAAAAAATATGGGTCTCTACCAGAAATATAACCACAAAAAATCCCATCCCCTCCAGAGCGTTTTTGGATTTCTAAAATTGTGGCGTGTCCCAACCTGGTAACCGCCCTATTAAAAAACATACAAACATTCATTTTTTTATATATTATCACACATAATGTTTTACAAATACTTTTATATTTCTTTCTAAGATAGCCAAATTTGATGATGTTTTATTCGCTTTCATCTCTAAGGAAATAGAGCCATTATAACCACAATCTTTTATAATCTTTGATGTATAGCTATGGTCTATGGTGCTATTGTCTATTTCGCTCAAAAACGGTGTGCTTATATGAACATGACCTATTATGCCATGGGCTTTTAAAATTACATTTTCCAAATTTTCATTGTTCATTAAAATAGCCCCAATATCAAGATTCAATCTGAATTGCCGATCATTTATTTTTTTTACAAATTCTATAGCTTCAATAGTATTTGTAATAAAATTACATCCATATTCTCTTGGATTAGCCTCTAGAGACACCGTAACATCATTTTTTTGAGCTTCCTCAATCAACTTTTGAAAAAAAGAAGTAGCTTTATTAATACTTTCCTTATTGATTGGATTTTTGCTAAACCTATTTTTTGGTGACCCAAACACTAGATTTTTTATACCCAATAAATTTGCCACCTTCATATCCTTAGTTAGGTAATCAAAGAGATATTTCACTCTCTTGGCCCCATCAAAAATAGTGTGTTCGGGAGCTCCATACAATAGAGATTGCATAGACACAAAACTGAATCCGTTGGAGTTATACTCATCTCTGAGTTTTTTAACCTCATCATCTGTCGTGTCCAAAAAGTTTGGGAAAAGCAATGTTGGAGCTATTTCTATATTAAAAATCCCGTACTTTTTGAGCAATTCCAAAGCTTTATCATTTTCCTCTCTATTCCATGCGATATTTGAAACACTAAGATTCATTTTTATATTGTTTTTTAAAATTTTTCAAATCTTCTATGATTTCTTCTCGGCTATAAATGTAATCTTCTAATTTATGTCTAAAAAGTTTTCCATATCTTGTCCTCATATCGTAAACCAAACCTTTACCTATGGGATTTTCAAAATTTATATCAAAAACTTCATCTAATATGTCTCTGACTAAAATAGGGGCGGTAGCCATATTCAACAATTTAATTTTAGATTCTATAGCACTACTGATATCTGTATACAAGTTTTTAACATTATAAAATTGGAGTTTGGCGGTAGTGTCAATTTTTTCTACTTCGTGATTATTCAACAAATCGAAGATAATATTTTTTCTAAAATTTGCACCATAGACAATAGGAAGCCTTATAATCAAATGATTTTCAAATTTATTTTTGATAAATTCCTCAAGATAAAGCCTGTTTCTTCCGTACGGATTTGTAATTTCAACATCAGCTTCTGAATCTTCATAGACTCCGACCGGTGTTTTGTAAACATCAATGGTAGACACAAGTACAAAAGTGTCAACATTTACTTCATTAATATATTCAATAAATTTTTTTATATTAGATAAATCCTCTTCTCCATTTTGGTTTATTTTCCATCTAAGACTGGGGTTGCCTGCTGATATCACAAAATCATATTTTTTATTTTTGATTTCCGCTATATTTTTAGAATTATAAAAGTCATCAAAATATGTTTGATTACAAAGGTTTGAACCGATAAAACCAGTATTTCCTATTATGGCCTTAGACATTGATTTCTTTTTTTATTCTTTTGACTAAATATTCCGCAACCATAGGTGCAGAAACAAATTTGCCTTCTAAAACAGAGTAGAAGGGTAAATGGTAATTATGCCTTACAATTCTTGTGGATCTGTCGTCATTTTTTTGATTTTCAATTTTAAGTGGTATTGGTCTATTCGCCCAAAGAGAATGACTATATTTTAAATCCTTAAAAAATGGGTAGTACTTTAAGCCGTGTTTCAACATCAATTTCCATTTACTTTTTTTATTCTTGTTTTGGTTATATTTGACACCAAAACTTCTGTTCGTGACGGAATTAAGCACATCATAAACCAAATATTTACCCTTATGCCCCCCATAAGGCATAATAGTAATAAAGGGTCCATCCATTACGGTCAAAGCAGGTATTTCATAATCACAACTAACTACTGCTATTTCTGTATTTTCAAATTCATATTCAGTCAAATGATCTCTCACACCAAAAAAACTTTGAATATTATTAGTGCAAGTATACGTAGTGTTGATTATGATATCAGCGTCTATTTCAAATTTTTTATTATTATTGGAATAAAGTCTTAGAACACCTTTGTCGTTTTTAATTTTCTTAATATTAAAACCAAAAAGAGTCTTGATGTTATATTGTTTGAACCTGTCCTTCAAGATATTTTTTAGTTTCAATATGTCAAAATAGGCTTCTTTGACATTAAAAGACGCTGCTAACATTTTTTTGTTTACAAAATTTTCTTTTGGCCATTCTTCTTTGTGACCTAATTTATTTTTTTTTATAAAACTACGATATTTGGCGGAAGACGTCCTTGAATTGTATCTTTCAATAAGATAATAAAAATCAGGATAAATTAAACTATCACCAAAATGTTTCTTAAAATATCGATGACCCATTTTGCATTCCAATATAGTTTTACTGGACCTTGGATAATGATACCCGAGATGTATCCTATTATGAGTAGCCCCCGAAGTTCCCATTAAAATGTCAGGATTTGAATCAACAATATATACTTCGTAATTATTTTTACCTAATTCAATAGCGACACTGGAGCCGTGGATGCCCGCTCCTATTATTAATGCTTTTTTATTTTTCATTGTATTAATTGTTGCATTCTTTTGTACAGGATTTCTGTCAATTTTTGATGGTCAAAAATATCTTTACCTCTTTTTATCCCATTTTCTGACATTCTTTGTCTCAAATTTGGATCTCTGTAGATTGTTTGAATCTTGTCGGCTAGATCTTCAGCATTCCCTATTTCATAACTAAGCCCCGCATCACCTGCACCCCATTCATCACCGGTACCTGCTGGTACAATCACGGGTACCCCACATCCAAGAGCCTCAATAGCTGCCATACCAAGAGCGTCTTTCCATAGAGAAGTCAAAATTAAAAGACTACTGTGCTTAAAGATATCCCCCATATTTTCATGTTCTATCCTGCCGTGCCAAAATACCCTATCTTCAACAGCTCTTTCTTTGGCTAATTTAATGAGGTTATCTTTCTCTGGGCCACTACCCACAATATCAAGACAAATATCTAAATCTTTTAAGATAGCGAGGGCTTCAATAATCAAATCAGCATTTCTTTCTTTTATCAACCTGCCGCTATAGATAATATGGAAATGAGCTTTTTGTGGACAAACAAATTTATTTTTAATAGTAAATATTGAATAATCAATAAAGTCTGGTAATACTAAGAAATGTGACTTTGGAATGCCCCTTTCTGCATAAAGATCTCTAGTGACTGGAGAGACTGGCACAAAAAGATCTATTTTTTTGGTCCAATACGATAAACAATATTTCTCAAACAATTTTAACCCAGCCAGTTTAATTTTTTTAAAAAATGACACCGGCATAAGACCAGTTGGAAAATGGTAATGTTCTATATGAGCCATTACCGGTTTGCCACCCCGACTTTTATATAAACCAGCCGCGAACCAAAAGACATGTCCATCTACATAATAAATATCTGTCTCGTTCTCATGCTTTTTCATTATATCTGCTACTGCTTTATGGAAAGCAAAAAACTTTAGCTTAGTCGGGTAGACATTCTCTTCAATTACCTTGTATGGCAAGGATATTAAGTTATTTTTATAAGAGAATACTGTAATAAATCTAACTTCAGCTCCTCTTTTTGTGAGCTCTCTAGCTTTGATCATCCTATCGAAATTAGAGCCCCCACCATTCACTAAGTCCAGTTGAGTTGTTACAAAAGTAATGCGCATGAGTTTTTTATACTAATATAAATGGGGGCAATTATCAATTTTAATTTTTGTAAAATTATGTTCTAAATGTTACCCTTATTCCATAATATGTTTAATGAATTTGAATTAAAACCAAAACAACTCCTTCTTAAAATAGGGGATTTTCTTAAAACTGATATCCGCTACATTATGAAGCAAGGCTCATGGCTTGCCGGAGGTGAGATTATTAATAATATTTTGAGTGTAGGACTTATCGTAGCTTTTGCTAATTTAATTTCACCATCTAATTATGGCATTTATAAATATATACTTTCTATATATGCCATATTTGCTCTTTCTGGACTCTCTGGATCAGGCCCAGCCATTACAAAATCTGTAGCAGAGGGTAATGAGGGCATTTATAGTCCTGCTCTAAAATTGCAAAGAAAATGGGCACTTATTGGTTCTCTTGGTACTCTGGTTACAGCCCTATACTATCTATCACATGGAAATAAAATACTTGGTTATTCTTTTATTGTTGCCACCATTGTCTTGCCGTTCTTTGAATCCCAAAATACTTACCAGCATATTCTGTCAGGTAAAAAAAGATTTGATTTACAGATAAAATACTACTCTGGAACTCGTATTGTTTCTACTGTAAGTATTATTCTAGCCCTTTTTCTTACTCAAAATGTAATCATCATTGTGGCTGCTTACTTTATCCCCTATATACTTGCCAACTTCTACTTTGGATATTTAGCTCTAAAACAAATCAAGCTGAACAATAATTTCGATTCAAGTATCATTTCATATATGAAGCATTTGAGTCTGATAGGAGTGTTCTCAGCTACCGTTAACTATCTTGACAGTATTATAATTTTTCAGCTCCTTGGACCAGTCCAGCTTGCTATATACACAATAGCTTTAGCCCCTGCCACCCGTCTTCAATCTTTTTTTGGTATTATTCCAGAACTTTCATTACCAAAATACGCAGAACATCCAGTAGATGAGATCAAAAAAGCAATATTCCCAAAAATATTAAAGGCAATCCCTATTTGTATTTTAATTGTAATTTCTTATATCCTTATAGTGCCTTTATTTTTTAAATTATTCCTACCTCAATACCCAGAATCGGTAAGATACGCTCAACTACTTGCCCTTCCTTTTATATGGTACCCATTTGCTCTGTTGGCAAGAGTACTCTTGGTTAAAGCGAGTATAAAGCAACTTTATCACTACAACATTCTAGAATCAGTCGCTCAATGTATAATTATGTTCTTAGCCATCTACTTTTTTGGTTTGCCGGGAGCAGTCATCGGAATAATAGCGACTTCTATTATAGGAAACATAATCTTATACTACTACTTTCACAAACTATAGCTTCCAAAATCAAACGATTTTTACAGTGGGAACAGGAAGAATAAACTTCACTCCTTTTTTTCTCAATTCTTTTTCTTTTTCTAAAATCACTTTGGCATAATTCCAAGAAAGAAGAAGGATGTAATCTGGCTTTTCTTTTTTTAACATCTCAGGAGAAACCACCGGTATATGGCTACCCGGAGTATAATGTCCCTGCTTAGAGAGTGTCGTGTCAGTTATATACTCCAAAGTGTCTGGTCCGATTTCAAAATAGTTTAAGAGAGTATTGCCTTTTGCTGGCGCCCCATAACCAACTATCTTTTTGCCTTCTTTTTTCAGCTTGGCCAAAAGGTCAAGAAGTTTGATCTTATTCAAAGATACTTTTTTAGAAAAATATTCAAAAGTTTTCATATCACCGAGCCCCATCTTTTTTTCTTTTTTAAAAAATTCCTTCACTCCAATAGAACTCTCCCCTTGATATCCAGCATAAACTCGCATACTCTCTCCGTGTATTGGCACTAATTTGATATCTCTCACCGACATTCCCAAGCGTTCCAAAAGTACTTGTAAACTATGTAAAGAATGGTAATAAAGATGCTCATGATAGATCTGATCAAAACCACCCTTAGTCAGTAAATTACCCACCCAATGGACCTCAAAAATAAAACGCCCATCTGGCTCTAAAAGGTGCCTAACACCCCTAAAAACACTCGGTAAATCGTCTATATGAGCCATTACATTGTTGGCCACCACTATTTTGGCACCTCCAAATTTAGATTTGATCTCTCGAGCAAGAGCGTAGTTAAAAAAGCCCACTTTGGTTGGCACTCCATTTTGACAAGCGACTCGAGCTACATTGGTCGCTGGATCAATCCCAAGCACTCGATGTCTATCTTTAATCCTAGAAAGAAGAGCCCCGTCATTACTCCCGATTTCAATCACTAAATCTTTTGGAGAATTAAGATATTCTGAAGCAATCTCATCAGCCAAATTATAAAAATGAGCAACTAGCGGTTTACTTGCTCCTGTCTCATAATGATAATTTTTAAAAAGAATTTTTGGAGAGACCACATGCTTCAACTGAAGCGATTTACAGTTTGTGCAAATATGCACGATCAATGGATACGCTACTTCCCGCTTAAAGAGTTGTGGATGAGACAAAAAAGAATTGGCTGGAGGCATCACTCCCAAATCCAAAATTTCCTTAAACCCCCTCCCCTCACACATCCGACAAACCTTTTTTATTTTAAATTCTGCCATTCTGTTTTTAAATATTCTGTTAGAGCGTCCCCCCAAGATCTCATATCTACACTTGAAACCAAACCTCCACTAGACAACTGGTGAAGTGAGAGTCCAAAAGTAGAAGCTGGTACGGCATTTATTTTAGTTTCTTTTTTTAAAATATCTTTTATCAAAAGTGCCATATCGTATCGAGAAGCGATACCAGAATTAACTAAATGAAAAACCCCCTTTTTATTATTTAAAATAAATTCTTTCAGGGTTCCCACAAGATCAAGTGCATATGTTGGCGAACTAAATTGATCATCAACAGCATTTGCCTCTGGCTTTTCTAACTGATCTATAAACTTACCTACAAACTTTTTGTCTCTTTCTTTTCCTCCTCCAAAAACCCAAGAGGTGCGGGCTATTACAAAATCCTCTGACATCCCTTTGACCGCAAGTTCTCCCAAATATTTAGAATGACCATAAACACTCTCCGGGCTTGGTTCATCATCTACGACATGAGGACTTTTAGAATGAGGGAAGACTGCATCGGTTGAAACATAGATCATTTTTGCTCCTACTTTTTTTGCTGCAAATGCTAGGTTGTAAGTACCAACACTGTTGACTAAATAAGCGAGTGCCGGATCATTTTCACATTTAGTCAAATCAGTAAGCGCCGCCAAATGCAAAATAATTTTTGGCTGCATCTTTTGCACCACTTCCTGCACCTGCTCTAAATTTGTAATATCCAAATTATTCCTATCCAATTTAACCCCAAAATCAATACAAGAAGCAACCACACCACCACCACCGGTCACCAAAGTTTTGTTCAAAATTTCCATAAAAAAACAATAACATAAAAGACGGACAGATTCCTCTGTCCGTCTTACCAACCACTAGACAACGACCTTGTCGCGCCCCCAACGCAGGTATTCAATCAATTCAAGGATTGATGCAAGATTCCCCTGCTCTTGATACTTAGGAATCCGCTCTAGTTCCATTCTGATCTGATCAAAGCGCACCAGACCAGCCGCTCCCTGGTTACCACTCGTCACCTTGCCCCAGTCTACTCGATCCGGCGCCATTGCATAAATCTGCATATCATAATCGTGTTTGGCCATCACATTGAGATGCGACAACATGATCCGCAGCAGATGAAATGGCTGTCCAATCACAACCGCCCGCTTCCAACCTCTCTCCTCGGCCAACTCATTGAAAGCCATTGCCTCATCATGGGTATGAATAGCTGGTCTAGATTTAATGACATCAGACGAACAGCCAGGGAAAGTGAGTCTATCCGTATAATAATCAGCTCCGGGCCAAGCTCGAACATGAGGACCATCTACACCACGGCCATCTCCACCGTTGATGACAATGAAATTGGCTATTTGGGACAGTTGACGAGCAAGATCAAATAACCCATCGTCATCACCGCCAAAACTTCTGGCGTGGAAAAATATCGCATCCATCCTCTTGGTGGGCCAATCTGATAACAGCATCGACATCGTCTGAAACAACTGCAAAGAATTGTCCACGTTATCCTCTCTTTCTACCTACATCATATAACAAATGTCAAATAAAGTAAATAGACTAAAAATTGGTTATTTTTTTGATTTAAAAATCCAATTGGCAGTCTGATTGAGGGACTCAAAGGTCCCTGCGTCGGACCAGTAGCCTTTGACTAGAGCGGAGAAAAGACGACCTTCTTTGATATACATATTATGGACATCAGTAAGTTCAAACTCCCCCCTCCAAGAGGGTTTCAATTTTTTGATTTTTTGAAAAACATCTGCTCCATATAAATAAAACCCAGTGGTAATAAAATTTGATTTTGGTTTTTTTGGTTTTTCTTCTATTTTTACTATTTTATTTTTATTTAACTCAACTACTCCAAACCTTTCTGGATTAGCCACCTTTTTGATAAAAACTTTGGCTCCATCTTCTTTTTCAAATTTTTTAATCTCGGCTACAAAACTTCTTTCAAAAACATTGTCTCCCAAAATTACCGCCACTTTATTATTATCAACAAAATCTTCTGCCAATTTTAACGCTTCAGCGATACCACCCGAACCATACTGAAGAGCATAAGAAAGTTTAACATTGTATTCCTTACCAGAACCCAAAAAATTCATAAAGTGTCCGGCATGTTCCTTACCACAGACAATCATAATATCAGTCACCCCACTTTGCTTGAGGGTTTCGAGTGGGTAAAGAATCATTGGCTTATCATAAACCGGCAAAAGATGTTTGTTGGTTATAAGAGTAAGTGGTCGAAGTCTCGTCCCCAATCCTCCCGCTAAAATGACACCCTTCATAAATTTATTTGTTATTTTTAATTTTATGCGCTCGCCACAAATCTATATGAGGATTAAAAACTCCCGTTTTTCTACGAATATTATTTATCCATCTTGGATTGTCTATGTACCATTTTATTGTGTCATTAAACGCACTCTCAAAATTATATTTTGGCTTCCAACCCAATTCTCTTTTTATCTTTGATGCATCTATTGCATATCGTCTATCATGTCCTGGTCTATCAGCAATAAACTCTAGCGCTGATTTATCTTTCTTAAAATATTTCAATATCTTACTAGCAATTTCCAAATTATTCATTTCATTATTAGCACCAATATTATAGACTTCTCCAGAAATTCCTCTAAACAAACAAAGCTCAAGTGCTCGACAATGATCCAAAACATAAATCCAATCCCGTACATTCTTACCATCTCCATACATTGGCAATGTTTTATCCTCCAACATTCTTAATATAAAAAATGGGATTAATTTTTCAGGATACTGATACGGGCCATAGTTATTAGAACAATGTGTGACAACTACTGGCACTCTCCAAGTCTTAAAATAAGCATTACAAAGCAAATCTCCTCCGGCTTTAGTGGCCGCATAAGGCACATTGGGTGAAAAGGCCGTGGTTTCCTTAAACTCTTCTTTGGAATCTAAGGTCAAGCTTCCATACACTTCATCAGTCGAAACTTGCACATATTTTTTTACTAATTTATTTTTTATATTTTGTTTTTTAATTTCTTCCAAAAGATTAAAGACTCCCACTATATTGGTGTCTATAAATTCTTTAGCGCCAATATGGATACTTCTGTCAACATGAGTTTCGGCGGCAAAATTGATAATCAAATTTGGTTTGTATTTTTTAAAAACTTTTTCGATTACTTTTTTATCAGCAACATCACCTTTTACAAAGGTATATCTTTTATCTTTGGCTATGTTTTTCAAATTATCCGTATTCCCCGAATAAGTAAGGGCATCCAGATTGACTATCTTTATATTCTTATATTTAGATAAAATATAAAGAACAAAATTGGAGCCAATAAAACCAGCTCCTCCAGTAACCAAGAGCGTCCTCTTTTCTTTCATAATGCGCTGTATCTTATACCAAAATCGCTCTAGATACAAATCAGCTTTTAGACATCACTCTATGGTTCGTAATGAGGGAAAAAGCGAAACGAGGGAATTTTTGGCAAATAATTGCTGGACTAGTGTTATTCAGCGTTTGAATCAAAACTGTGTCTAAACCAAATTCTTTTGCATTTTCCAAATGAAATCTAGTGGCTTTTTTATAATCTGCAATAAAAAATTCAGCACCAAACTTATCGAAAGAAAAGCCGAAGCCTTTTTTGGGTCTTTCCACCAAATCTTCAGGTAGATACTTTTTGAGTATAGTTTTAAGTATCCTCTTATTCAAATATTCTGGAGAAAGTCTAAATCTATTAGGAATTTGTCCGACCGCTAGCAAAACTTCCTTATCCACCAAAGGCACCCTAGCCTCAATAGAAGAAGCCATTGAAGTAATATCATTTTTATACATCAAAGAATCCGGCAGATAAGCAAACTGATCAAAAAACAAATTGTTCGGGATCAGGTTTTTATAAGGATGATTGTTATAAAAATCCAACAATTTTTTCTTTAGCTTTTTATCTTCAATTGGTAGTCCTATCGTTTTTACATTATGTAAATACATATCAATAACACTAGTAGCCAATCTCTCTTGGATCCTTCTCACAACCGGATTAACAAAATTTAGACCAAAAGTTGAAGATGAATATAAAGGATTCAAAATACTACCAGCCCCCCCTACTTTATTCAATCCAGCCAATTTCTGATGTCTCAAATAACCACCAAAAAGCTCATCTCCCCCTTCCCCTGAAAGTACAACTTTGCTTTCTTTGCTAATAGACTTGTAGACCAAGTTAGTCGGCAACAGAGAAACATCCGAGCTGGGCTGATCCAACCAGTCTTCCATATTTTCGTACTCATCTTTTAATGACCCCGGGCTCAATTCTTTTGAAACAAGCTCAAACCCTAAGTATTTGGCTATCTCTATGGCATAACGAGTATCAATACTACCGGGTATAGCAACATGGTAACATATTGGTTTTTTGCCAATCTTTTTTGATAATGCGGCAATAAGTGAAGAATCTGCTCCTCCCGAAAGCAAGAGCCCAACTGGCACGTCTGCAATGTAGTGCTTTTCGACACTCTCTAGTATAGTCTCATTTACCATTTCGACAGCTTTGTCAAAATTTATTTCTTTTTCTGATTCTTTTATCAAAGATAAGAAGCTTTTTTCGAATGAACAGTTTTTTATATTCCAAACCAAAACCTCTCCCGGTAAAATTTTCTTTATTTCTTTATAACAAGTATTCTCTCCTAAAAAATAGCCGAGATTATAAAATTCATAATAAGCTTCAGAATTAGGGGTAAACCGAATGCCAACTATTTTTTTGAGAGCCTTTATTTCAGAAGCAAAGTAAATCTTATTATCTTTGACTATATAGTAGAGTGGTTTGATCCCAAAATGATCTCGAGAAAGGATAACCTCTTTTTTTTCTGCATCATAAATAGCTAAGGCCCACATGCCTCTCAATTTTTCCAGAAAATTTTTACCTTCCAATATAAACCCACGCAATATCACTTCTGTATCACTACCACCAACAAAAACGCAACCTTTTTCGATTAAATCCTTTTTTAATTCTTTATAATTATAAACCTCACCATTAAATGAAATACTGATTGTCTTACCATTATGTAACACTTGCATTGGCTGGTGTCCAAGCGGAGAAAGATCAATGATCGCCAATCTTTGATGCCCCAATGTGACGAAATCATCTGCAAAAACCCCCATATCATCTGGGCCTCTGTGTTCTATCACCTTAAGGCCCCCTCTTAAAAGAATCTCTTGTCTGCCTTCACTAATACCAATGACGCCGCACATATTATTTTGTTTTTATAAATAAAAACTGATTACAACCAATGTAGTTGGTAGTTTTTATGTTTTTAAGTTCAAAACCTCTTTCGGTATAAAAATCAAAAATCTGTTTTACGCTAGCATATTCATAAGGGTAGCCTCCCAGCCAATCCACCAAATCTGTGGTCCAAGACATCCCCCTCTTCACTTTATAATTCCTAATAACAGAAAAAGGATTTTTAAGATGCAGAATCAATATCAAAAAATTATGGCTTATATATAAAAATTCCATTGTTTTTTTTATAAAAAACGAGCTTTGATTATAAAATTTCTTAATTCTATACCACATTCTGGAACCAAAACCGCCCTCAACATTGTTATAGATAGCGACAAAAAGTAGCCCTCCATCTTTTACATTTTTAGCTATATTTTCAAGCGCTTGCCACATACTACCTGTATGGTGCGCAACCCCCCAACAATACACCACATCAAACAATCCCAGCGACTTCATAAAATCTTGATCCAATAGACTACCTTTGTAGATTTGCCATATTTTTTCATAAGGTGAATTTTCTTTTAGACTTTTGGCACATTGTACCGCTACTCCGTCAACATCTACGCTCACCACTTTTGCAGCCCCAAGTTCTAGAGCAGATAAAGAGTGCAGACCACTACCAGAACCAAAATCAACAAACTCTTTACCCACAAGAGTAGCTGGAGCTAAAAATTCTACCAATCTATTTTTACTGGCCTTAACTGATTCGGATGAAAAATGATTAGCCAAAAAACTCTGCCAATTCTTTCCAAATTCAAATTTATTTTCTACTTGCATATTTTAAGATTATCTCAATTGAAGCACTTCTTGCAACTTCGCCGCATGATCATCAAAAGAAAATTGTGCTACCACCCTCTCTCGTGCCTTATTTCCAATAATCTTTATTTTTGATGGATTTTTTAGCAAATCAACTACCGCTTGACCGAAAGCCAGCTTATCACCCTTTGAGACCACAAATCCTGAAACATCTTTTTCTATGATCTCTGGCGTTGCCCCCACAGCAAAACAAATTGGCGCCAGACCATATGACATCGCTTCCAAAAGCACGTTGGGGCAACCTTCTTTTTTAGAAGTTAAAACAAAAATATCGGATTCCATATATTTCAGCTTCAGACTATCTTTATCCAAAGCTCCCGGACATTTTATATACTCTTCCAAACCAAAATCCTTAATTTGAGACCGAATCTGGTGTAAGAGTGGTCCACCCCCCACTATTTCTAAAACAAAATTATTGTGATTTTTAAAAACAAAGTCTTTTATTATCAAAACCAAATCACTGAAACCTTTTTTATTTGTAAAACTTCCAACGGCTAATATTTTAATAGGATTACTTATTTCTTTATTTGGTGTGATTTCTGGTATAAAAACCCCATTATATAAGACAGTCATTTTGTTTTTGTGATACGGATCATAGGAAAGATAAGATTGTTTGACCGCGCTGGCCACCATCACCAACTTATAGACCAAAAAATTTAGTGCTACGTCTGCAATCTTAAATTTCAAAGATTTATCTTCTGTCATATTTGCTTCTCGACAAAACAACTTAAACTTTACAAAAATTCGCACTATTTTTGCCACAAAATTGGCATCGTCTAAAGTTGAGTAGACATGAGTGATTCTTTCTTCTTTTATTTTTTTCACCAATCCTAGGTACCCCTTCCAATCATAGATATTTCTAAAATTGTTTGGATAAAGAGCAAATATTTGAGTCTCAAAACCCAAACCCTGTAGCGCCTCCGCTTCTCTAAGGAAAACGCCCTCGGCACCACCGACCCCAAGGTTGTTGATCAAAAACAAAATTTTGGTTTGGCTGTTATTTTTCATTGTTTACTTAATACAAAAAACTCGATATGCGCTGGTTTGGTTGCTATTTTGTTTCTTGAATAGAATGTCCAATAAATCAAAAAAATAAGTTCTTTTAGAAAAAAACGAAAACATATTCATAGAGGTACTGATAGCCCCTCTAACATTTTGAATCTCTATCGATCTAAAATCTCTTGCCATATACTCCCAAGCATCTCGGGTAAATCGAAAATAATCCTTATAGTAGCCTTTCATTGGATGATAATAAAAAATAAATGGTGTGTCTAAATAAAGATAGCCTCCCTTTTTTAATACTCTGTGCATTTCTTTGATTGCTTTTTGAGGATCTTCTACATGTTCCAATATATTCATGCAGATCACAGCATCTACACTTTCATCTTTTAGGGGTAGATCATGGATATCTCCAACAATATCTGGATTATAATCTGCGACTTTATCCAAAATTTTATAGTCAACATTTTTTAGATATTGATCTATCCAATGATTTTCTTTTTTTCGATTATTTTTAGCTGGGTCAACCCTCAACCCGCCACCAATATCTATTATCAATTTTTTTTCAGTGAAAATCTTTTTTATTTTCTCTTCAAAAAACAGTTCCCATGGAAATTTTATTTTAAATAAATTCATTTTTTACAATCTAAGATTTCGGCTTTAATATATTTATTTTGATCTTTATAAATATTCTTACAAGATGCGAAATACTCGGCATAAAAACTATTAGAGTCTATTCTGGGAATATCTATAAACAAGATGTGCCCATCAAAATCGGCAAAGACCTTTTTATAAGTATCTTGAAATTGTGGGGTGGCATATATCCTCCTTTTATATTTACCAATCTGTTGGATTTCAAAACCCCCGATATCGTTGTAAACCAAAACTTCTTTTATCTTTGGATCTTTTATGATCACCTCCTTAGCTTCTTTGAAAAGACTCCGGGCACTACCATTTATTTCCCCAAACAAATACTCTTCTATGAAAACAACATTATATAGAAGTCCTAAGATTAAAATGGCTAATATCATTCTTTTACGCGCAAATACCAACGAGATGATCCAAATTAAAGCCATGAAAGCAAAAGAAATATAAAATCCTGTCGGCCCAGAACCGCCAGTAAAAGGAAAAAGAAAATTCCATTTAAAACTCAGGACCCTTTCCAACCATTCAGTTTTGGGGTATAGAGGTGGTACAAAGTGATTGAAAAATTGCAGAAAAAACACAAGTACAGCAATGACCCCGAGGGCAGTCCCCTCTCTTAGAGTAAGAGAAGGGCCAAGCGAAGCGAGAGTGGGTGAGTTATTTGAAGAGAAATTTTGTGAAAAGATAGCTCCGATTATTACACAAAGTGGTATTACCAAAAACTGAAAATATCTGTCTAGTGCTCCAATCGAAAAGTCAAAAGCAAAAAGGTAGAAAAAGATGCCGATAAAAATAAAGAAAAAGAAAACTCGAGTCTTTTGAAAAATTTCTCGATCAACCAAAAAAACAGGAAGTATGAGGAGGGGTGAAGTGTACATTACAGTCTTAGCAAATTGGATAAAAGTCTGGAGCCAACCCCTATCCAAAAAACTAGAAGAATTGGCGAAGTGTTTCCAATACACAAGGGATTTTTCAATAGGGAAAAACGGGAAAACAATTTTGGCTAAAAGTAAAATCAAAACTACCCCCACCCCCAAACCAAGCCCTAGACCAAAAAACTTAAAAATCCGCTTTTTATCTTGGAATAAGCCTTTGAGTAAGGCGAAATCGAGCAAAAGAGCCATCAGAGGTAGTACCCCGCTCATCTTGGTCAAAAAGCCCCCGATAGCCCCTAAAATCAGGCAAACTAGCCACTTTATATTCCCCCCTCTAAGCTCAAAGCTCCTAGCTCTAAGCTTGTAGTAGCTAATCATCATAATGAGTAGGAAAAACGGCATCACTGCCCCATCTACATCTACCATCAAAGATGCGAGTAGAGAATAAAAAGAGATGGTAAACAAAAAAGCTGTCCAGAGAGCAGTTCGGGAATTAAAAATCGTTTTGGCTAAATAAAAAATTAAAAATAGGTTAGCTAAACCAAATACAGCCGGTATCAGACGAAAATTATTATCGCCAACTACCGGGCCAAATTGTTTATAGATAAACTCAGTAAGTGGTGGATGAGGGACAACGCCAAGCTCACTCTGTGAATAATAGACCCATTTATACTCATCTTGATGATAAGGAATACTTAAACCCGCAATATGGATCCCCAAAAACAAGATTATTATCAACGGAAATAAAAAACGGAGATTAAAAATCTTATTCATTTTATATTTTTTTAAAAAGATATTTGAGAATAACTGGGATCATTTTGAATCCCCACTTGGCCGCTTTTAAGGTACTCCTCCCGATGTACATGGACTCACCAACCCTTTCTTTAAAAATCACCGGAATTTCGATTACTTTCACATCTTTTTTTAGAAACCAAATAACCATTTCAAGATTGAATATGCCATCCCCTCTACCGATTGGAAGCAAATCCTTAATTTCATTAAATGCTTTTCTGGATATCAATTTATAAAGACAACCCACATCAGTAAGCAACGGTCCATTATAAAGAAACTCCACTGCTTTAGCCCAAATCAAATTAGCGATTCGGACTATAAATGGCATATGGGCTCCAGACCAGATTGCTGATCGTGAAGTCCGCGTACCCAACACCACATCAAACTCATCACTGTATGCTAGAAGTTTCTCAATATCTTTGGATTGGTAAGTCCCGTCCGCATCGATCATTGCAATCAAATCCCCACTCACCTCTTCAAATCCTTTTTTCAATCCATGGCCTAAACCTTGCTTTGTTTCAAACACAAGCCTAGCCTTAGTCTTCCCAACTTCTTCCTTAGTATTACCGAGGGCATTATTATCTACTACCACGACCTCATCAACCAAGCCGGTTTCAAATAAACCATCTATCACTCCCCTGATACTACCGGATTCATTATAAGTGGAAATGACTACGCTAACTTTTTTATTTTTATACATATTTCTTAACTAATTTAGCTCTAATATACACCAAACCAGACCCGAACAATAACAAAACAAAAGGCAAACCTTGAAGAGCATAGCGGGCATTAGCGGCTGGACCAGCAAGAAGCATCAAATAAGCGGGAATAAACACGAAACCCCAAGCAAAAAGTTTTTTCTTATTTTGCCACCAGCCCAAAAGAGCTAGTGTGTAGATGAGAAGCCAGACGATCCTCTCTCCCAACTTCCACCATTCACTATACAGACCATTTATAAACATACCCCAATCTTTGGCAACAAGATATTTTATTATCCCCGGTTTGAATTCTTTTTTCATATGCAAAGCGCTATCGTAACTTTCTCCCAGATACTGAACGGATGAAGAAAATAGAAAAGGTAGAGAAGAAAGAGTGTGAAATTTAAGATAAGAAAATGGTTGTTCTAAAATAATTTTTTG
>JBBTQZ010000050.1:25413-25949 GCA_038065435.1 Patescibacteria group bacterium
TTGCATCGCAGACGATATTTCTTTCGAATATCTGATGTCACGCCACTTATCGCGAGTAATGCCGAGCTTATTCTCTATTTTTACTTTTTCCTGACTTACTGTAGTTTTATTTATATTCGAAAGATATATAGGTACCGCATAATCAACTAAATTGATTGATTTAAAAGAAGTAAAATCAAATACTCCGGTAAGTTTATAATTTCTGACCATCCATGGTACCATCAGTAAAAAGATGGTAGCGACCATTATAAAAAGCGCTTTAATCTTATTTTTTATATCCATTTCTGAAAGCAAAAATGGGGTGGCAAATATTGGTAGAGCAAAAGCCCCCATTGGTCTAATGTAAATCGCAATAGCAAACAAAATAGAAGCCCAAATTATTCTTTTTATTGATCTAACATTACTCGTCGCCGCCAGATAAAATCCATACATAAAGACAAATAAAAACAAAATATCAGTCAATATTACAAGAGATAATACGAGAGTGATCGGATTCAAAAGAAGCATAGAAGCGGCTATTTCCCCAACCTTCTTAT
>JBBTQZ010000051.1:0-3107 GCA_038065435.1 Patescibacteria group bacterium
CTGAATCAGAATCATGCACTCCTACAACCGATATATCCAAATCGGCTGGGTTGTTGCTACCCACGTCTTGAAAAATATTTGAAGTTTCTATATCAAAAACTATTTTACGCATTCTATTATTTCTTCCAAACTGACCTTTTTTTCTTCTCGCGTCTCTACATTGCGCAAAACAAAATTACCGGAAGATAACTCTAAAGATCCAACTACAATAACAAACTTTGTCTTTCTTTTTTCCAAAAGTTTGAGCTGATCTGAAAGTTTTTTACCGCTTATATCTATGGCCACCTTGATACCATAGCTTCTCAACTTTTGAGCCAATAGATATATTTCTCTCATGTCGATTTCTGGAGTAACAGCAAGCCAAAGATCAATAATACTAGAACCAACAGGGACCAAGCCGTGCGTCTCTAGAAAATCTTTGAGCGTCACATCTCCCATACCAAAACCGATGGCAGCAATATCGGTCTTTATGAAATTTTGAGTGAGATTGTCGTACCGACCACCGCCGAAAAGAGAGCGTGGATTTTCTTTATTAGTATCAAATACTTCAAACACTATACCGGTATAATAATCGAAACCACGGGTAAGAGTGGGGCTAAACTGGATATTACCGATACCCCAGAGCCTCAATGTGTCTATCACTTTGTTCAAATAGCTAGCACTTTGGCTCTCTGGCATCATGGTAAGCAAAGCCTCACCATAATAGAGCATCTCAAGAAAGTTTTTGGCGTTTTCTTCACCCAAAAGCTCTACAATAGCTTTCTTGAAATCGTCTTCTTTCATTTTTTCTTTCTTATCTAAAAGTCTAAAGATAGGCTGTTTGTATGCAGACTTGATGTCTAATTTTTGCAAAAGATCATCTAAAAGCCCTCTGTTGTTTATTTTTATGACAAACATATCTGGCTTTGCTCCAAAACTAGTCAGTATATCACTCGCTATATTTATGATTTCAGCATCAGCAAAAACACCACTAGATCCAAAGAGATCAACATTGAGTTGGAAGTGTTCTCGCAAACGACCTCTTTGAGGCTTCTCATATCTGAAAAGATTGGGGATAGAATACCAGCGAGCTGGAAAAGGGATCTCTTGAGATTTGTAAGATATCATCCTAGCCACTGTCGGAGTCATCTCTGGACGCAGTGTTACCTCCCTGCCACCTCGATCAGTAAAAGTGTAGGTCTGTTCATCTACTATCTCTTGACTGCTTTTCTTGCGATACAGCTCGGCTGGCTCCAAAGGAGAAGCATCGTACTCCTCATAACCCCAAGATTCTACTTTTTCCCTAAGCACTTTGAAAATTCTTTTTTGCAAAGCTTTATCTTCGGGATAAAAATCTCGAACTCCTTTGTAGCTTTCCATAGAAAGTTTACGATCACCAAAACTTAACATACTTTGATTTTATACCAAAAAAAGTGTAAAAACAATAGTATGCGTAATACAAGGATTAAGGATGGAGTAGCCAAATTATCCGACACTACCGGAGTATATTTTTTCCTTGGTAAAAAGAAAGATATTTTGTATATAGGCAAAGCAACTAATCTGAAAAATAGGGTGCGAAGCTATTTTACCAAAGACATATCAGAAAAACGCTCGCCACTCATAGCTAAGATGGTGAGTGAAAGCAAAAATATAAAAGTGCAAAAGACTGATTCTGTACTAGAAGCTCTTATACTTGAGGCTTCGCTTATAAAAAAACACCAGCCCCCATACAATACAGCTGAAAAAGATCAAAAAAGTTGGAACTACATCGTTATAACAAAAGAAGAGTTTCCAAAAGTTTTGATAGTACGTGGAAGGGAAATCACCTCACCCTCTGAGGTTTTCGGCCCGTTTCCGCACAATAGCCAGCTCAAAGAAGCCTTAAAAATTATTCGTAAGATATTTCCATATAGAGATAAATGTATACCCCTCGAGAAAAAACCGCTTGCCCAGCGTAGCCTTGGCGGAGTTGGGTGCTTTAATTACCAACTCGGGCTTTGCCCCGGTGTGTGCATAAACGTCATATCTAAAAAAGAATATGCTCAAAATATAAAAAATATAAAACTATTTTTGGGAGGTAAAAAGAAAAGCCTTGTCGTCAAACTTAAGAAAGATATGCGAGAGCATGCTAAAAAACGAGATTTTGAAAAAGCCCATAAAATAAAAAGGCAGATCTTTGCTCTAGAGCACATAAACGACATCGCTTTGTTAAAAAGAAACTTTAGAATAGACCCCGTAGTAGATTTTGGCATAACACACAATGCAAATGCGGAGCATAATGCCAAAATTCACTACCGGGTAGAAGCTTATGACGTGGCCCATATTTCAGGCACAAATATGGTCGGGGTAGTGACGGTTGTAGAAGATGGAGAACCTAAAAAAAGCGATTACAGAATGTTCAAAATTAGAAATCAAAAAAATGTGGATGACATAAAAGCTTTGGCCGAGATTTTGGAAAGAAGACTCAAACATACAGAATGGCCTTTCCCCGATTTGATAGTAGTAGATGGGGGAGTGGCCCAGCTTCACGCTGGTCAACAATTGCTTAAATCATTAAATATAAAAATTCCTGTAATTTCCGTAGTCAAAGATAAAAATCATAAACCCCAAAAGATACTTGCTCTAAGTTCTAAGCTAAAAGCTTTGAGCTCTCAAATCTTATTGGCTAACAGCGAGGCTCATAGATTTGCTATAAATTTTCATCGCAGATCTAGAAATAAAGCGTTTATAAAACTAAAAAAGTAAATTAAAATATGTTATAATGAAAGCCTCCTCCATATTAAGTTGCCAGTAGTTGGTGCAACCACCCCGCCGAAGTTTGGGACGCTCACGGCGGGGTATTTTTTGTACACATAGAAACTTGCTTTTATGTAAATTTCCATATTATACTATTAGTGAATTGATGACCCCACCCTTGTGTAAACAGACAGTGAAAGTGGGGCTTGGCTTAGGAGGCTACACAAGTACAGACATCCGTCTGTCCCGTGAGCACATAGTCTCCTAAGCCTTTTTTTGTTTAAAAATTAGTGTTATATTTATCTAGATTTCAGCGAAGGGCCGTTAGCTTAGTTGGTAGAGCGCCTCATTTGCAATGAGGAGGTCAGCGGTTCAAATCCGCTACGGTCCAC
>JBBTQZ010000052.1:0-4939 GCA_038065435.1 Patescibacteria group bacterium
ACTATTTTGATCTTTATTATCAGTTAATATTTTTGAACCGACTATTACAGTTGGATCTAACCCTGCTTTTTGCATGATGTGAGCCACCATGGCTGTAGTGGTAGTTTTGCCGTGGGTGCCAGCTATAGCGATAGTGTATTTCTCTTTTGTAAGCTCTCCCAAAGTTTCGGGGTAGGACAGACATAATATTTTTCTCTCCTTCTCTCTTTTTCTGGCTTCCTGCATTTCCGGATTGTCTGGCGGTATGGCGATAGTGTAAACAGCCACTTCAGTATTCTCTCCAATATTTTGAGCCTTTTGACCGATAGTTACTTTAATCCCCAATTTTTCCAAATCATCCGTTATTTCTGACCGGCTATTGTCAGAGCCACTTACATTTTTACCTGCCAAAACAAGCATTCTGGCAATAGCAGATATGCCGATGCCCCCTATGCCGATAAAATGATAATTTGTTTGGCTAAAGATATCCACTTGACCATTATATCACATATGCTATAAAGATTTCAGAAAGGGTGGTGTTGATTATGAAAAATCTTGCAAAGCCAGAAATCCAAGCAGGAAGCTTGGTAGAGATAGAGATGCATGGAGATGAACATCTTCAAGGTAAATTGAAAGTGTGGAAGCAATCTTACCAGTGGCCAATGGAAGTCTCTTGTCGACTTCCGGATCATGTGGTGTTAAAGGATAGAACTGGTAAGATCGTTCATTTTGGAAGCAATGCTGATCCATCTTTGAGCATTGGACATGTCCAACTTCACAAAAGGTGACTGGTGGCGGGTCTTATCTTAAGACCCGCTGAATTTTTTATACTATAATATTTACTTCCGGCTCCAACATAATACAGAATTTCTGAAAAACGGATTTTTGGATTGTGTCTTTAGCTTTCATGATATCAGAAAAACTGGCGTGATTCGGATTGGTCAATACAAGGGCATTATTTTTATAAATTTCTATTTTGCCTATTTTTTTGCCCTTAAAACCAGCCTGTTCTATCAGGAAACCAGCTGGCACTTTCATCTTAGATTCTTGCTCAAAAGTTGGCATATTCGGAAATATTTTTTTCAATTTTTTTACTACTTCTTTTTTTACAAAAGGATTTTTGAAGAAAGAGCCGCAGTTGGGTACTACTTTGGGGTCAGGTAGCTTGTTTTTTCTGATCTCGATTATAGCTTCTCTTATTTCTAAAAGAGTGGGAGTAGTAATGTTTCTTTTGGCAAAATAATTTTTTACATCTTTATAATCTGGAATTTTGGGAGTCTCTCTACTTAATTTAAGCTGAATGGAAGTGACTATAAATCTGTCTTTGTTTTGTTTGAACAGGCTGTCTCTATATTCAAACTGGCATTCTTTTTTTGAAAGTGTTATAAATTCTTCTTTTTTTCTATCATAAGCTTCTACATATTCTAAAACATTACTTACATCCGAACCATAAGCACCAATATTTTGGATCGGGGCGGCGCCGATTTTACCGGGGATGGCCGAGAGGGCTTCTATACCTCCAAGGTTGTTTTTTACAGCAAAAGCCACTACTTGGTCCCAATTTTCCCCAGCTTGCGCTTTGAGGATATCCCCATCGAGCTCAATACCCTTGAGACCTAAGACAGCTACTACTGCTTCCAATTTGGCTGTCGGTAAAATATTGGTACCATCTCCTAGGGGGATGAGGGGCAAGCTTTCTTGTCGGGCTAATGCGGCTATCTCTAGGATATCCTCTTTGGTTTTTAGATGTACCACAAAGCTAGCTTCTGTCGCTACAGACATAGAATTCGGAAAAGAAGCATCTTTATCCACAGTCATATTGCAAAGAGTATAGCATATATGCTATATTGTGCGAATGAAAAATGTGAATAGCCAAAAAGCTATAGGAGCTTTTATCAAAAAACTTCGAGAAAAGCGTCTTCTGACCCAAGGAGAATTGGCAAATCGTTTGGACACTACCCAGAGTACCATTGCTCGTATAGAAGCTGGTAGACAAAACTTAACTGCCAGCGAGCTTTTGCGAATAGGAGATGCTTTGGAGCATAAAATAGTCTCCCTTTCAAATTCTACGGATTTCCGTATATATGGTGGAAGGAAGCTCGGTGGCTCTATAACGACCAATTCTTCCAAAAATGGAGCTATGGGCCTATTGTGCGCCTCACTTCTAAATAAAGGCACTACGATGCTCCACGGCATCCCCCGTATTGAGGAGGTGAACAGGATGATAGAAATACTCTCTCTGCTCGGGGTAAAATTGCGCTGGACAGACAAACAGACTTTGGAGATTACTCCTCCCAAAAAAATCAACAAACAAGGTTTGCTGCATTCTTCGGTTGGGAGTGTTCGCTCCAGCATTATGTTTATACCCAGTATGGTGCACTCGCTCCACAACTTTGCCCTACTCCACACTGGCGGTTGCAAGATGGGGGAGCGTACCATATCTGCTCATCGTTATGCCTTTTCTGAATTTGGGGTAGAAATAGAAACAAAAAACAATAAATACGTTGTTTTTTCTAAAAAGCTTCATCCAGCCAATATTGTAATGTATGAAGCATCTGACACAGCAACAGAAAATGCCATTATGATGGCCGCTCTTATACCGGGTATTACAGAAATATCTTTTGCTACTCCGAATTATCAGGTCCAAGAAGTCTGTTTCTTTTTAGATAAATTGGGTGTAAAGATAGAAGGGATAGGTACTACTACTCTGAAAATTCATGGGGTGAGGGAAATAAATAAAAATATTGAGTACTACAACAGCGAGGACCCGATAGAATCTATGATGTTTATAAGTGCAGCTGTTACTACCAGCTCCAAACTTACTGTAAAAAGATGTCCAATTGATTTTCTTAGTTTGGAGCTTATAAAGCTTAAAGCTATGGGTTTGAAATATAAAATTTCTAAAAAATATATTGCAAAAAATGGCTATACAAAATTAGTGGATATTACGATTTATCCTTCCAAATTAAACGCTGTAAAAGATAAAATACATGCCCTGCCTTATCCGGGGTTGAATTCGGATAATTTGCCATTTTTTGTACCCATTGCTACCCAAGCAGTGGGCACCACTTTGATCCATGATTGGATGTGGGAGAATAGAGCCATCTATTTTACTGAGCTCAATCGTTTAGGAGCAAATATTACCCTTGCTGATCCTCATAGGGTTTTTGTAAATGGGCCTACGAAGCTAAAATCGGCTCAAATGGTTTGTCCGCCGGCTCTTCGTCCCGCCATGATCATACTTATAGCCATGCTCGCTTCTCCTGGAGTTTCTATATTACGCAATGTGTATTCTATAAATCGTGGGTATGAAGATGTGGTGGAGAGGCTCAACAGCATAGGTGCTCATATAGAAAAAATAACAGGAGTGTAAACCATGGAACAATCAATTTCAACAAGAGCAAATCGAGCTATTAAGGAAAAGGTGTTTCCCGGTTGTGTCGTCGGTTGGATTAAAGACGGAAAGAAAAAAGTCTTGCCGTTTGGAAATTTTACATACGAAATTGACTCTAAAAAAGTTGATAAGGATTCAATATATGATGTTGCGTCAATAACCAAAGTAATCCCGACTTCTTGCCTTCTTTTAGATCTCGTTCATAAAGGACAAATCTCACTTGAGGACCAGGTAGCCAAATACGTTTCTGGATTCAGAAAACCTGAAGTTATTATAAAACATCTTCTTTCATACACTCTAAATCTAGAGATCTCATCAATGACAAGTTTGGCTCAAAAACCTGTTCAAGAAATAATTGACACAGTAATTAAAGCACCCCTTCGAGAAAAACCAGGTGTAAATTATCTTTATACTAATTCCACGGCAGCCCTAATGGGATTTATTGTAAGTAAAGTTACTGGTAAAAAACTTCCAGACTTGGCAGAAGAAAGGTTTTTTAACCCTCTGGGAATGCGAAGGTCAACTTTTGAACCTCTTAAAAAGTTCAGTAAAGAGGAGGTAGTTCCAACTGAAGTATCTGATTGGAGGGGAGGTCTTTTGCAGGGTGAAGTGCATGATGAAAGCACTTATATCTTGCAAAAGAATGGTTACTATTTAGGCGCCGCTGGATTATTTTCTACTGTGCCTGACTTACTTATATTTTCAGAAATGATTTTTAAAAATACTCATTTTCTTGAGCTTGGATGGCAATCAAACGAACCAAAATTTATGGGCAAATACGTTTCCGAGATTAAATGCAAAACAGGATTTACTGGCTGTATTTTAATGATTAATTTAAAGAAAAATTCTGTTTTGGTTATATTATCTAATAGAGTTTATCCAAAACGACCTGAAGACAAAGAAGCTATAAATCGCCTGAGAACTGAAATTGCTAATATTATTTTCGAATAACTATGGATTTAAAAAACAAAAAAGTATTACTTATGGGGCTTGGGATTTTGGGAGGCGGGGTAGCTACAGCCAGATTTTTGGTGGAAAAGGGGGCGGAACTCACAGTAACTGATATGAAAAGTAAGGAATATCTGAAACCCTCTTTGGAAAAGTTAAAAGATTTCTCAAATATAAAATTTCTTTTGGGCGAACATAGGGAGAAAGATTTTTTGGACAACCAGATAATCGTCTTAAACCCAGATGTTTCTATAAATAATAAATTTGTAAAATTAGCGCGAGAAAATGGTAAACAAATAGAAAACGAACTAACTCTTTTTTATAAATTCTGGTAAACAGCTATTGCTCTTAAATATTTAATTTTATATTCATCAGTTTGTTGCTTTAAAGCAACAATTTCCAACTGCAACTTTTCAGTCTCTAATTTCTTTGTTAAATCTTCTGGATTTTGTTTCTCTGTTTTCTTCGTATCTGTTTTCGTTTGTTTTTTATGCATTATTATTTATTAAATTTATAACTAGCCACTAATCATTAGTCACTAACCACTGTCACAATGCTTGCTCCTTAACTATTTCCCCCAATAATCCAGAAAAATATCTCACCTGAGGAATGACAGCT
>JBBTQZ010000053.1:0-3535 GCA_038065435.1 Patescibacteria group bacterium
GAGCGTGCGTTATCTGTTTTGAAAATAGTTTCGAACTTGGTAATATAGATGCACCACTTCGCTTTCGTCGCAAAGCTTCTCAAGCTTCGCGGTGCAAGCACCACTTCGCTCTCTGTTGCACGAGAGTTGGGGGAGGGTGACCCTCCACAGGGAGTTAACAAAAATTCAGAATAAACTTGTTATGGATTTTTAACTTTAAATATGTATAATATAGAGGCTTGTTACTTAGTAACGATTCGTACCTGTAGCAAGCAGAAAGAGGTGTACCTTGACTAAAGAAGAACGCGTGGAACAGAGCCGGCTTCGATCAGAGGAGCACCAGCGTCGTAAGCGTACGCGGATGCTGTTGTTACTCGTCGGAACCGCTCTCTACGTAGTTGTTCCTCTCTTGTGGAACGGCGCAGTGGAATTTGGGTGGGTTCAACCGATTCGGACCCCTGAGTTTCAAAGCTCGCTCCGCCTGGTTGGACTTGTTGCCTTGGCTCTGATCGTCTTCAATTTGGAGATCTTCCGTCCGGAGGACCCCAGGAAGAAGTCGAAGCAAGAAGAGAAAGGTGAGCAAGCACCCGATACAACGTCAACTTCTGCCTAACCAGCAGATCAACCCCGCCGGGCTTTCAATCCGGCGGGGTATATTATTTTACATACTTTGGGTAAGTGGGGGAGGGTGACCCTCCACGGGGGAGTTAGAGCCATTTTTTGAGACGGAAGTAGATGTACATGGTAAGGGCCATGAGTGCCATTATGGCCATTACTATCCAAAAGTCGTATTTTAAACCTATGAGAGGAGTAGACTCCGTGCCCATGCCAAAAATTTGGCTGATGAGAGCAAGAGGTACGGTGATGAAGGCAAGTATAGTGAGAGTCTGTACTATTTCATTTTGTTTGGTGGAAAGAAGGGAATTGTTGGTCTCTCTCAGTTCTTTTACCATTTCCAAAAGATTGTCTATAGCACTAGTTATGTGGCGCAAATCGCTCGCCACGTTGGGTGTTTTAGAAGAAAATTCTCTACCAAGAACTCTTTCTCCATCAGAGTGGAAAGATTGCCAGATGTTTGAATGTGGCGATATGGTGCGGCGGAAGTTGAGCAGATGCCTAGAGACACTAGAAATAGAGATGACCATTATTTTTTCTCTGCCTTTGAACACCCCTTTTTCTATATCCCGGAGCCAATTGTCTATAGAATAAACTTCGTCGTTCAGATATTTGTATACTTCTTTCATCATGACCAAGAATGGATGCTCGTCACCGGATTTTACAAGTATTTCTTCTGCTTCCATTTTTTTGGCAAAATGATGCAAGATATCTACAGAGCTGTAGCGCACTGTTATAAGCCTGTCTTTACTTACAATACAATCTATCTCTTGGAAAGCTACATTATCTTTGGCTTGGTTGATGATGGGGAAATGGATGACGATATAAAAAGAATCGCCATACTCTTGAATTTTTTGTTTGGGTGTGGGAGCAAACAAATCTTTAGCAATGCTTGCGTCTACATTGTAAGTGAGGATAAGAGAATCTATATCTTCCTTGCTGGGGGAGCTTACGTCTACCCAACTATAATTTTTGAGTGTGCGGGTAATAATCATAAATATATGCTAAAATTTGTGTTCAAGAATTTTCGTATTTATTATAACACCAAAGATGAATCAGAAACAAACACAAATAGCAGTAAGTTTGCTACTCGCCGTAATATTGTTTTATGTCGGTTTTTCTTTTGGCAAAAAAAGTTCTATAAACCAAGAGCCGGCTTTTGTCATAAACGCCACTACTACCGTACCTCTAGACATGGCGCCATTTTGGAAGACTTGGAATGTGTTAGATGAAAAGTTTAGCCCAGCTTCCTCTACAAACTTCTCTGTGACAGAGCAGAGTAAACTTTGGGGGGCAATAGAAGGACTGGCTGCTTCTTATGGAGATCCGTACACTGTGTTTTTTCCTCCTGTAGAGACCAAAGTTTTTGAAGAAGAAATAAGCGGAAGTTTCGGTGGAGTGGGTATGGAAATAGCAGTACAAGATGAAGCGCTGATAGTCGTGGCTCCACTCAAAGATACTCCGGCGGACAAAGCGGGTGTGAAGGCGGGTGACAAAATAATATCTATAGACGGTAAACCAGCTTCTCGTATGACTTCCGAAGAAGCCGTGTCCATTATCAGAGGCGAAGTGGGTTCCAAAGTGAATATAGTTTTTGTGAGAAAAGGGGTATCGGAACCGATAGCAAAAGATATAATTAGAGCCGTAATAGAGATACCGACTGTAAATACAAGGATGACGGCAGAGGGTGTATTTATAATAGAGCTCTATAATTTTTCGGCGCCATCACCCAACTTTTTTAGGAATGCTCTCCGGGAATTTGTAGAATCTAAATCAGATAAGCTCATATTGGATCTGCGCAACAATCCGGGAGGTTATTTGGAAGCGGCTTTGGACATGGCAAGCTGGTTCCTGCCTATGGGTAAGATAGTAGTAACCGAAGATTTTGGTGGCAACAAAGATGAAAATCGTGAATATAGAAGCAAAGGCTATGATGTGTTTAACGATAACCTCAAAATGGTAATATTGGTGAATGAAGGTTCGGCTTCTGCTTCGGAAATACTAGCTGGAGCCTTGCGCGAATACGATAAGGCTATCCTTGTGGGAGCTAAGACTTTTGGCAAAGGTTCTGTGCAAGAGCTGGTGCCTATAACCCAAGATACATCTTTGAAAATAACTGTAGCCCACTGGCTTACTCCGCTTGACAGATCTATTTCGGATGGCGGTATCAGCCCAGACATAGAAGTAAAACTAACTCCAGAAAATACAAAAGATGGCGCTGATCCTCAGCTGAACGCAGCGGTGAAATACTTACTTAAACAATAAGTCGCACTCCAAAGGACGTATCGTGCGACGTAATTTCGCTAAATTATATGAAAATAATTTTAATACAAGATGTAGGTGGGGTAGGTAGAAAAGGGGAGGTGAAGGAAGTGAGCGATGGCTATGCTAGAAACTTTCTGATACCCAACAAAAAAGCTATTTTCGGCTCTGATGTTGCTGTGAAAAATGCTCTAAACAAAAAAAATGTAGAAAAAGTGGAAAAAGAAATACAAGAAAATTTGGCCAAAAAATGGCTAGAGATGCTGAAGAATACAAAAATAGAAATGACCAAAAAAGCAAATGAAAAGGGGCACCTTTTTGAGCAAGTGCATAAGGAAGAAATAGTGGGGGTTCTCAAGGTCCAGACAAAGATAGACTTGAATCCTGAATTTATAAAAATAGAAAAACCGATCAAAGAAATCGGCGATCACAAAGTATCTGTAGAAATAGGGGGAACTAAAGCGGAGGTTATACTACACTTACAATCTTCTTGATCACTATAGTGCCGTCGAAGTGAGTTTTGCGTTTATTTTGCATTTTGATCAGGCCGTTTTTGAGGGCGAAGAGTGTGTGGTCGCGACCAACACCTACATTTTGTCCTGGCATTATTTTAGTGCCTCTCTGGCGTACAATGATTGAGCCGAGGCTCGCAAAAGAGCCATCAGCGAGTTTGATGCCG
>JBBTQZ010000054.1:0-1359 GCA_038065435.1 Patescibacteria group bacterium
ACCTATATTTACCACCTGTAGCCCTACTTTCTTTGTAATTCTGGCAACTGTTCTTCCTGTAAGTGTATCTAAAGGAGTAATCTATCTTTTGGCTTATTCCATAGGTCTTGCTCTAGCCCTATTTGCCATAGCCTTTTTGGGGCAAAAGATTTTGCTCAAATTCTCCAACCTTTCGGACCCCAATAGTGGATTCAAAAAAATATTGGGCTATATATTTATTGTACTCGCTATTTTGGTGGCATCCGGTCTTATAAAGAAAATAGAAACCAAGATACTGGACGCTGGTTTTTTTGATTTCACCAAAATAGAAATTACTATAAGCAGATTTCTCGGGGGCGATGGTATGGGCGACACTTTAGAGAGCGCTCCTACTCAGACTCAAGTTGATGCAAACAAAGATACTCCAATCAATAAAAAAAATATTAACAAAAAACCAGTAGATGATTATGCGACGTTTAAATACAAAGAAATAGTTTCTCCATCTGGATTTGTAAATGGTAAAGCTTTCAAACTTGCCGACTTGGTGGGCAAAAAGGTGATCCTCTTAGATTTTATGACCTATTCTTGTATCAACTGCCAGCGCACTTACCCCTATCTCAACGCTTGGTACAAGATGTACAAAGATCAGGGGTTAGAAATAGTGGGCATACATACACCAGAGTTTGCTTTTGAAAAGGATATAGACAATGTGCGCGAAGCGGCTTTGGAGTTTGGCTTACAGTTCCCGATTGTTTTGGACAACGATTATGCTACTTGGAATGCTTATGGCAACCGCTATTGGCCTCGTAAATACCTCATAGATATAGAAGGCAATGTAGTTTACGACCATATAGGTGAGGGTTCTTATGATAAAACGGAGGCAAAAATAAAAGAACTTTTGATGGAGCGGGCAGAAAAAATGGGCACCTATGTATCGGAAGATTTGGTGGAAGTAGAGCAATATAAAGTTTTTGCCTATAGCCCAGAGACTTATTTCGGTGCATGGCGCAATACCAACTTTGGTAATGGCACGCCTAGCAAAGAATATCAAGATAAATTTATTATTCCGGAAGAACCCAAGCGCGACACATTTTATTTTGGCGGAGAATGGAAAATAAACGAAGAATTTAGCGAGAACATAGGTTCTCCTGTAGAGCTTGTGTTTAAATTTGATGCAAAGGAGGTTTATATGGTGGCAGAAAGCTATCAGCCTGTCGGTATCCAAGTATATCTGGATGGTTCGCTTATAGTAGATACTTTTGCTGGTAAAGATGTAAAATCGGGCAAAGCTATCATAAACGATTCTCGCCTCTACCACCTTCTCTCACTTCCGGTCAACGGCGAACACACTCTCCGCATCATCTTCGACAATCCCGGGGC
>JBBTQZ010000055.1:0-5682 GCA_038065435.1 Patescibacteria group bacterium
GTCCACTAGAATACACTTTTACATTAATATAATCTAGTGAAAATATATAACACTTTAAGAAGAGAAAAGGAGGAATTTGTACCTATAAAAGAAGGAGAAGTAAGTATTTATGCTTGCGGAGTAACACCTTATAAACCCTCTCATCTTGGCCACGCTATGCAAGCCGTGATCTTTGACATCATGCGAAGATATTTTGAATATAAGGGATACAAGGTAACATATGTACGTAATTATACAGATATAGACGACAAAATAATCAATGCAGCAAAAGAAATAGGGGTGCTACCTCTGGAGCATTCTAGAAATATAATGGAACAATCGAACCTAGAGTTTGACGAGCTTAGAATACGGAGAGCCGACCATGAACCAAAAGTATCGGAGACCATAGGAGATATAATATCTTTCATCGAAGAGCTTTTGGAAAAGGGCATGGCTTACACGACAGAGAAAGGCAACGTATATTTTGATGTAAAGAAGTTCCAAGATTATGGCAAACTATCCAACCAGAAAATAGAGGAACTACGACACGGCACAAGAAAAGAAGTGGAGGAAGACAAGAAAGACGCAGTGGACTTCGCTCTTTGGAAATCTTCTCTGGACGAGGGTTTTAGCTGGGATTCCCCATGGGGCAAGGGCAGGCCGGGATGGCACATAGAGTGCTCAGCCATGAGTAGAAAATTCTTGGGCCAGAACTTCGATATACACGGCGGTGGAGGCGACCTTGTATTTCCACACCACGAGAACGAAATAGCTCAAAGCGAAGCGGTAACAAACGGCAAATTTGCCAACTACTGGATCCACAATGGACTTCTGATGGTGGGCAACGACAAAATGAGCAAATCCCTCGGCAACGATATGTCTATAGAAGAATGGCTCCGCAACTACCACGAGGAGACGATAAGATACCTTATAGTGACCAACCATTACCGCTCTCATGTGCAATTTGCAAAAGAGAGATACGGAGAAGCGAACAACAAAGTGTTTGGAACTTACAAAACTTTGGAGAGAGCACTAGAGGCATTGAAAGGTAGGGGTGAAAGCGACGCAAAAGAAATAGCGACAGAAATAGATGGAGAAGAGTATGAAAATTTGATAAAAGAATTTGAGGAATCTATGGACAATGACTTCAATACTGTGCTAGTCGTAGCCCAAATCCACGAAGTCGCCACAAAAATAAATACTATTTTAGACAGCGAGACGCCAAATTTAGCAAAGCTAGAAGCTTATGTAAAATTTATAAGAGAAGTGGGTAAAGTATTGGGACTCTTTGATCTTGAGCCATCCAAAGTATTGGCACAAATGCGCGATCTAGAACTAAAGAAGAAAAACATAGACAAACAAAAAATCATAAGTTTAGTAGCAGAAAGGGATCGGTATAAAACAGAGGGTAATTATGGAGAGGCAGACAAGGTACGGAATGAGCTACTTTCTTCTGGTATAAGCTTATCTGACACAAAATCGGGTACCTTGTGGGATGTAGATATTTAAGCTCAAAGAGAGCGGACTCTAGATCTGTATCACCGCTTAACTGTAGAGAGGATATGAGAGATAAATTCTTTTATACTAGAACCGGCAGATTGGAGAGAGCGTAGAAAGCCCGATTTTTCTTTAAACTTGGGTATGGTGTTGACTTCCAAAATAAAAACACCTCTTTTGGGATGGACGATAAAGTCGCTACTGGAGAATCCGGACAATCCGAGAGCCCTGTGGGCTTTGACCGCAGATTCTTGCACTAGGCGTGATTCTTCCAAAGATAGGTCGCTCAAAGATGTGGGGATGAGTGCGTAGTGGCTATCGCCTCTGAAGCCTTCTATTGTTCCAGAAGATACTTCCTTACCTTTTATATATTCTTCTACCATCACAGTGGGGGAAAATGCAAAAGCCTTTTTTATGGCATCCAATGCTTCTTTGGCTGAATAGGCTACAGACAGACCAAAAGAAGAGCCAGAGCTGACAGGCTTCACCATCACAGGGAAAGGCATGACGTTGTGGATCTTGCTCAAAATATTTTGATCTTCTTCTCCACTGCGAATCTCCAAATAAATAGGTGATTTGAGACCGGCTTCGCCCAAATATTTTTTTGAAAGTATTTTGTTCATCCCTAAAGCTGAACCAAATTCCTTGGAGCCAATCTGGGGCACGCCGAAATGGCGGAGAAACCTTTGGACCTTGCCATCTTCGCCATAAGTGCCGTGGAGAGCATTCCATACTACATCCAAACCCTGAAGCACATTCTCCGGACGACGCTCCAAACCTTCCGTGTGCCAGACTCCATTTTTTGACACCAAAATATCTACGGGCTCGTACTCTTCCGGTAGATTGTCTATGACCAATTTGCCAGTCTCTAAAGATTGCGAGTATTCGTCTGATGGTCCGCCTCGCAACACACCAACTCTTGTTTTGTGTGGAGAAAATATCATATAAGAAATATCATATAAGTTTTTATAATAACTAAGTACAATTATAACCCTCCGACTTCCAATTTTCAATTTACAATATATAATCTAGCTCATGCAACAAGCGCTTTATCGAAAATACAGACCGCAAAGCTTCAAAGAAGTACTCGGCCAAGACCATATAACAAGCGTCTTGGAGAGCGAAGCAAAAAGTGGCAAGGTGTCCCACGCTTACCTTTTTGCCGGAAGCAGAGGCACGGGTAAGACTACCTTAGCGCGCATATTTGCAAGGAGCCTTGGAGTAAACAGCGAAGATGTATACGAGATGGACGCTGCTTCTAATAGAGGCATAGACGAGGTGAGGGAGATAAGGGACGCAGTACATGCTTACCCCTATTCTTCCAAATACAAGGTGTATATTTTGGACGAAGCACATATGCTAACCCGCGACGCATGGAACGCTTTGCTTAAAACTCTTGAGGAACCACCGAGCCATGTGATCTTCATACTTGCGACCACAGAAGCGCACAAACTGCCCGACACCATAATCTCGCGTTGCGAATCTTTCATCTTCAAAAAGCCGACCCATCGGATGCTCGCTGATAATATACTGAAAGTAGCCAAAGAGGAAAAGAATGAATTAGAAAAAAGCTCTGCTTCTCTCATTGCTACTTTGGCAGGAGGTTCCTTTCGTGATGCACTTTCTATACTTCAAAAAGCCATGAGTCTTTCCAAAGACAAGAAGCTTAACTCGGAAGAAATAGAAAAGATTTTGGGTGCACCCAAACAAGAATTCATACTCTCTATAATAGAAGCTTTGAGCGAGCAAAACACAAGCAAGGCGTTGGAAGTATTGAAAAAGGCCAGCGGAGAAAATGCCGATATGCAAGTACTGCTGAAGATGCTTGTCCAAAAACTGCGCTTCGTGCTACTACTACGCTTCGCTCCAAAGACTTCTGCAACCAAAGATTCTAAAAACGGAGATTTGAGAGACATGGTAGCTATGGAAACAGACGAAAAAGAGTTTGAAAGATTGGTAGAAATAGCCAAAGCTTCCAAAAATATAAACTCCAAGACTTTGCTTGCTTTCTTAGAAGCCGAATCGCTTCAAAAATACGCCGACATACCGGAATTACCCATAGAAATCGCCATCATAGAATCCTGTGATGTTACTCCTCCTTTATCTTAGCTAAAGCAGTAACCAAATCTTGCTTCTTTAATGAAGCCCGAAAACGCTTCAATGTATCGTAAATAACGGGAAGCTCTAGATAATCTATAGCGATAGCCACCCAAGCAAACCAAAGAGGTAAGCTGACCAAAGAAGCATCTGTTATGGTCTTTAGTATAAACTCATCCGTGATCCAAAAAAGATGGAGCCATTGAGAATTGATGAAAAAAAGATAGAGAGCGCTTTTCCATTGCCAGCTTTTCCTAAGCTCATTTATATACACGCCAGATACAGCAAAGAGAGCCGGTATCTCCGTATAATCCACTAAAATAATTATGAGCTTGGGTGCATCGTGAAGTATGAAGAGGGGAGAGCCAAAAAGCTTCATCGTTACCACCTCTCCAAAAAGCCAGAAAAGGTGGATTATTTGCAACAAAAAAAGCCCGGCCGCTATACCAAGGTTTAACTTATAATTTCTTTCATACCACCGCCAGAATTCTCTGATAAGCATAATTTGTCGGGCCATTTCAGACCACTTCGGATCATTATAACACAACCATCAAAACAAACTATTAGCTTTAAATGGTGAGCGCCCTTTCCTATTATATTTTAGGATTAATAAATCTGTACCAGCAAGTTATTCACATTTTTTCTTGATTTATTATTAGTTAGTAGGTAGGATATAGTTATATATAAGTTATGTCCTACCTTATTAAAAGGAACGCCAACTAACGATACAAAAGTGATCGCAAAAATAGAATTGAAAAAGAAGGCTATAGCGATGCGGAAGAAAGGGATCACTTATGGTGGCATTATGGACAAAGTACCAGTAGCCAAATCGACTTTAGCTCTCTGGTTCAAAGAGGTAAAGCTCTCCAAACCTCAAATCCAGCTTATCACCAAAGCTCGTTTAGAAGCTGGTTTACGTGGGGGCGCGACCAAAAAGAAGCAACGCATTGCTAAAATGCACTCCATTATCGAAGATGCTGAAAAAAAGGTAGGGCACCTCACCGACCGAGAACTTTGGCTTATCGGTACCACTATATATTGGGCAGAAGGTTCAAAAGAGAAGGAGTGGTATCCTGGATCTGGAGCTTCTTTCATAAATATGGATTCTCATATGGTCCAAGTATTTATGCGGTGGCTCAAGTTCTGTTCAATTGAGATAGAGAATCTATCTTTTAGTCTGTATATACATGAAAATCACAAAAATCGGGTTTCGGAGATAAAAAAATACTGGAGTAGGATCATTGGTCTTCCTGTATCTAAATTTACTGAAGTTTATTGGAAGAAAAATAAAGGCAATACTAAACGTAAAAACATTGGGGATAAATATTTTGGTATTATAAAAATAAAAGTGAAACGGAGTTCTTCTTTCCTCCGTAAAATTACCGGCTGGACGAGAGGCATTTATAACGGTATAAATAAGAGATAAACAATATTTGGGAGATCGTCTAATGGTCGGACAATCGCCTTTGAAGCGATGAATCTAGGTTCGATTCCTAGTCTCCCAGCCCGAATAAAACTTGTTTGGAAAGAGAGAGGGAAGATTTTTGGAACAGTGATACAATTAATACATGAAAAAGCAACTTACTCTTTGTATAATTTGCAAAGATCGGCAAGTTCTCCTTGGTATGAAGAAGCGTGGTTTTGGTGTTGGAAGGTGGAATGGTTTTGGTGGGAAAGTTGAAAATAAAGAAACCATAGAAACTAGTGCTATAAGAGAAATGAAAGAAGAGGTGAATCTAGAACCTAAAGAAATGCATAAAGTTGGGATAATAGAATTCTCCTTTGAGAACGACCCCAAAATACTTGAAGTGCATATTTTTAAAGTAGGTGATTTTATTGGAGAACCAAAAGAAAGTGAAGAAATGAAACCAGAGTGGTTTAATTTTGATGAGATACCATTTCAGCAAATGTGGCCGGATGACGAATATTGGTTTCCTTATCTTTTGAATGGAAAATTATTTAGAGGTAAATATCATTTTGATAGACCATCTGATGCTGAATATTCTGCAAAAATAATTACTCAAGAATTGTACGAAGTTGATCAAATTTAATTTTTTTTGACAGAATTACTTCTAATGTGCTATACTTGCGGAGTAACGTATTCTCACT
>JBBTQZ010000056.1:0-3334 GCA_038065435.1 Patescibacteria group bacterium
AGGTCATCCGCGCCAAAGTGCCTCTTTCAGAGCTCTTCGGCTACGTCACCTCTCTTCGCTCCATGACCGAAGGCCGTGGTTCCGCCAACATTGAGTTTGATCATTACGCTATAGTGCCCTCAAACGTCGCTATCTCAATTATTGAAGCAAGGAAGTAACTCCTTTTTCTAATCTCCTCCCAGCCTCCTCTTTATCCTAAAGAGGAGGTGCCTCATATTGATTACTCATCAGTTAAACAATGAGTTGCGCAGTTTCCCCTTTAATATAAGGGGGATTAAGGGGGTTATATAATAAGAGGGTTAGGGAGATTATTTAAATTTTGATATGATGACAATGACATGGAATCATCAAAAGATTTTCCAGATTGTTTTTATAGAGTTACAGTGAAAGGTCTTTACGTAAAGGACGACAAAGTACTTCTTGTTCGAGAGTCAGAACCAAGAAGTGGTGAGTGGGAGATGCCTGGTGGTGGCCTAGATTTTGGTGAGGATATTCGGGAGGGTCTTAAAAGGGAGGTAGAAGAAGAGATGGGTCTCAATGTTACAAAAATATCTGACAAACCGGTCTATGTCTGGGCTCACAAGTATAACAATAGACGAAATTTGGATTGGTTCTATTCATTGGTAGTTGCTTATAGAATAGAAGTAGAGGATTTGAATTTTACTCCTACTGAAGAATGTGAGACTATTGATTTCTTCTCTAAGGAACAGCTTCAAAATTTAGAACTTGCTGACCAAGCGAACGAACTAAAAGAATTATTCAATCCAGAAGATTTTAAAGAGGATTTTTGATCAATGACCAAACAAGAAATTATTTCAAAAGTTAAGGAACTAAATTTGCCGAAGGGTGAATATGTGGTTTTTGGGAGCGCGCCGATGGCAATGGCGGGGATAAGAGAAGCAGGAGATATTGATTTGCTGGTTTCGCCAGAAGTTTTTGAAAGCTTAAGAAAGGCTGAGTGGAAGCAGATAGAAAAAAGTGTAAATGATAAACCGCTAACTTACGATTGTTTTGAAGCGCATGATAATTGGGACTTTACTTTATATAAACCAACTCTTAAGGATTTATTAAAAACTGCAACATGGATTGAAGATACCCCTTTTGCCTCTCTTGAAGAAGTCCATAAATGGAAGCTGGCTTCTGGTCGCCCGAAAGATCTTACCGATATCGAGTTGATTGAAAAATTTTATAAAAAGCGAGACAGGTTGGCAAAAATTATTTGGGATTATATGCTCTTGCACCACAACCTTAAACCGATGGATGCAGTTTTTGCTTTAGGCTCGTACGATACACGGGTCGCAGAACGAGCAGCTGAGCTATTCTGCCAAGGCTACGGTAAATATGTAATTTGTGCGGGTGGCTTTGGTAAATATAAGTACTTTGATCGCTCAGAAGCTGAGGTTTTTGGTGAAGTGGTTGTAAAAAATGGAGTTCCAAAAAATAAGTTAATACTAGAACCAAAATCTACTAATACCGGTGAAAATGTTTTGTTTGTAAAAAAGTTGGCGCAAGGAAAATACCCAAAACTGAAATCTTTTATTTTGGTGCAAAAACCTTATATGGAACGTAGAACCTACGCCACCTTCAAAAAACAGTGGCCAGAAGCAGAATGCTTGGTCACTTCTCCGCAACTTTCCTATGAAGAATTTATGCGTAGTGATCACGTTTTTATAGATAGGGCTGTCAATAATATGCTCGGTGATTTACAGAGAATAAAAGAGTATCCAAAACTTGGATTTCAAATCCCACAAGAAATTCCACCTGAAATCTGGAATGCTTGGGAAAAACTTACGGAGATGGGCTATAACAAATTCTATTTAAAAACAGATTAAAATGTGTTAGATTAGCTTTTATGCAAACTAAAAAATACGAGATAGAGCTGAACGGACAGAAGCTCATAGCGGAGTTTACGGATTTGGCTGAAAATGCTCATGGTTCGGTGTTATTGCGCTATGGCAACACTACAGTGTTTGCTACAGCGGTTATGTCTAAAGGAGAAAAGGAGGCCGACTATTTTCCGCTTTCAGTAGAATACGAAGAAAGGTTTTATGCCGCCGGACAGATTTTGGGCAGTAGATTTATGCGAAGAGAAGGAAGGCCGTCGGACGAAGCCATACTTTCGGGTAGGATTACCGACAGAACCATAAGACCGCTTTTTGACCAAAATATGCGCAACGAGGTGCAAGTGGTTGTTACAATTTTGTCCTTAGATGAATACGACCCCGATATTTTGGGTGTTATAGCCTCTTCGCTCGCCCTCGGTACATCCAATATTCCTTGGGGTGGACCAGTAGGAGCAGTACGCATAGGCAAAAACAAGGATAGCGGTGAGTTTATTATAAACCCAACATACAAAGAAAGAGGGGCTGAAAATTATGAGCTAGATCTAATAGCTTGTGGCAAAGACAACACCATAAATATGATAGAGGTGGGAGCAAACGAAGTAAGTGAAGAAACGCTAGTAAAAGCCATGGAAAAGGCCAAAGAAAAATTACAAAAAATACAAGATTTTCAACAAAAAATAATCGGAGAGCTCGGTAAGAAAAAAACTGAATACAAAAAAGCCACCGAAACAGAGGAGCTTAAAAAACTTTTTGCGCAAGAAATACTACCTATACTGCCCCAAATATTAGGAGAAGCGGGTAAGAAAAAAATATATGAACTTGAAGATCAGTGGTTCACTATTTTAGATAAAAGTTTGCCTGGTAATAATGAGGCTATAAAAAGAGAGGCCAGATTTATATTTCATGAAGCCATAAACGATTTCGTACACAAAGTAAGCTTGGAGGAGGGGAAACGGATAGACGGTCGTGGTTTTGATGAACTGCGTCCATTGTATGCTCAAGCTGGCAAAGTGTCCCCGGTACTGCATGGCTCCGGTATATTCTATAGAGGGGGCACTCATATTTTTTCTGCTCTGACTTTGGGAGCACCCGGAGATTCTCAGGTGATAGACGGCATGGAGCTTCAGACAAACAAACGTTTTATGCATCATTACAATTTTCCGCCTTTTTCTGTGGGAGAAACTGGCAGAATCGGTAGTACCAACAGAAGAATGATCGGACACGGAGCTTTAGCTGAAAAAGCTCTCCTGCCAGTTATTCCTAAAAAAGAAACTTTTCCATACACTATTCGCATAGTATCTGAAGCCCTCTCTAGTAACGGTTCTACTTCTATGGGCTCAGTCTGCGCAGCCACCTTAGCTCTTATGGATGCTGGGGTGCCTATAAGCAAGCCAGTTGCTGGTATAGCTTCTGGTCTGATGTTGAGCCGGGAGAAATACAAGATTTTGACAGACATCCAAGGCCCAGAAGATGAGCATGGGGATATGGAT
>JBBTQZ010000056.1:3434-6713 GCA_038065435.1 Patescibacteria group bacterium
ATACAAGATTTTGACAGACATCCAAGGCCCAGAAGATGAGCATGGGGATATGGATTTTAAGGTCGCCGGCACTAAAGACGGCGTTACAGCCGTTCAAATGGATGTGAAAGTGGACGGCATACCTATACCAATACTTAAAGAAGCTTTAGAAAAAGCCAGAGTAGCTCGTATGAGAATCCTTGAAGTTATAGGAAAAGAAATAGACAAACCAAGGCCAGAACTTTCTCCAAAAGCTCCTAGAATATTTACAATGCAGGTGAGGCCCGACCAAATAGGTATGGTCATCGGTACTGGGGGTAAAGTCATCAACGAAATAAAAGAGGCGACAGGAGTAGAGATAGACATAGAAGAAGACGGCACTATATTTATAACAGGAGAGGCCATTGGAGCAGAAAAAGCAAAAGAAGCGATAGAGAGCATCGTTCATGAATTTAAGACCGGAGATAAGATGACGGGGGAAGTGGTGAGGATCGCCGACTTCGGAGCCATAGTAAAGCTCGGACCAAAAATAGACGGCTTGGTACACATATCAGAGCTGGCTCCTTTCAGAATAGATAGAGTAGAAAATTATATAAAGATAGGCATGCAGGTGCCGATAGTGGTAAAAGATATAGACGAAAAGGGCCGTTTGAAACTTTCCATCAAAGACGCGGACCCGAATTTCTTCCCCAAAAAATAAATTTCCCTTTTCTCTGTGCTAAAATTAGATAGATGGACGAGGATAAAAATAAACAAGCAGGTAGGGGTTTGCAAGATTTATTGCACAATAAGCAAAGGCTGCAATCTTTGCGTACCTATCAGGGAGATACAGCCGAAGCTATAAAAAACCTCAATGAATCGGTTGCTTCTATTGCCATAAAAGAAAAGGAGAGGCAAGAAGAACAGGCGCCACCAAAACCAAAGGGTAGTGCTCCCATAAGCTTTATGAAGATAATTACCGGCCTGGTCTTAATAGTTGGTAGCGTATTGATTCTTCTCTTTGCTACACAAGCAATACAAAAGGAAGATCCCGAGATAAAACCTTTGGAGATAAGGCTGATCACTTATAACAATAAAATAAACGTTGAAGAAATAAGCAAAAATAATATAGAGAGCGCCTTAAACAGCATATCTGAAAACGGCACAACTATCCTAAATTTAATCGGTAAAGATGGTAAAGAAATTTCAAGCACAAAAGAGCTTCTGAATATTTTGCAAATAAACCCGCCTTCAATATTTTTGAGAAATATTTCGATGGATTATGTTGTGGGTAGCCACAAAATAAGTGAACAAAAAACCCATTTTATTATATTTAAAATAGGGGAATTCGGTGCGGTTTTTAGCGGAATGCTAGAATGGGAGAGTGCCATACTAAACGATCTGTCTTTCTTAAAAGAGTCAGGCTCAAAGAAAATGAGTACTAGTACAGAAAAATATATATGGAAAGATCTAATAATAAAAAACAAAGACGTCCGAGCCTTAGTACAAGAAAATGACTACGAACTCGCAAAAATCACTTACACATTTTTAGATAAAAATACAATTTTAGTAACAAGCGACATAGAGGGAGTGAGCAACCTAGTGAATCTCTATATCTCTCGTGCCGTTGCAAGATAGCCTGCGATTGTAGTATAATTGTCCTAATATGAGAGAAGATTTGGACATAAATTATTTCAAACAAAAGTTGGAGCAGGAGCTTGCTTTGGTGGAGCAAGAATTGAAAGATGTGGGCAGGAAAAACCCAGACAACAAAGCGGATTGGGAAGGTAAACCTAGTGATGTGGCAGACAGCGCCGATGACAACGAAACAGCCGATAAAATAGAAGAATACGAAGAGAATACAGCGATCGTGAAAGATCTTGAAGTAAGATACAACGATATAAAAGACGCTCTACTCAAAATAGAAAAAGGTGTTTATGGAATATGCGAGATGTCTGGCGAACCAATAGAAAAAGACCGGCTGGAAGCCAACCAGGCCGCTCGCACCTGCAAAAAACATATGAATGTGGGCTAAATTTGATTTAATGAAAAATTTATGAAAAAATATTGGATTTTGATAGTGATAGCCTTACTTTTGATCGTTGGTTTTGTTCCTTTTATTAAAACAGGAAAGACAATCTGTCCTATTAGACCTCCGTGTTATGAATCAAAAATATCGATAGTTGATTGGATCAGATACAAAGATAATTTGAGTGATACTAATTCTGTTTCGGTTAATTTAATTCTAAATGAATTTGTGGATATTACCTCCTGGAAGATTTCTGGGTTATCAGAGTGGAGAGCCATAACTCTTGACCCTAGCTCATTAGCGAAATATTCGAAGGGAAACATTACAGTAATAAGCAAAGTCTTTAATGAACCAGAAGAATCTTCGGGCCCAGAGAGTTTGGATAAAGCACGTCGAGATGAAGACCAATTGATAGAAGCGGTAAAAAATAGATTCAATAAAAATGGCTGGAAACTCATTGTTGGCCCCACTGAACTAGGTTTTTATCAGGACTATCTTTATGAGAAGGATGGCAAACCACTTGTATTTAGCACTGGAAAGCGGGATGCGGTCGTCGGTGGCATGTATGTTAGTATACAATTCCTAAAGCAATAAAAAATTGTGACAATGTAAAGAACACCTCTAAATTTTAGGTGTTTTTTGATTTTTGTGATAATATGTAGACATGAAAGCTCGTGTGCAAATAAATGTGCCCGTATCATACTTTAAAGAAGATAAATCATTTATCGCTTATACTCCTGCCTTAGATTTATCAAGTGCCGGTAAAACCTTGAAAGAAGCAGAGAAAAATATTACTGAAGCTGTGGGAATTTTTATGGAAGAAATATTGGAGCATGGAACCATTGATGAAGTTTTGCCATCTTTGGGTTGGAAAAAAATTTTACGCACTAAACAATGGACGCCTCCGATTTTTGTTTCTCACGGTATATTACCTGTAACTATGTGAGATTATGCCAAAATTATCTCGAATACATTGGAAGAAATTTGAGAAATTTCTTTTGTATGTTGGGTGTGAATTTGTACGCGAAAAAGGTGATCATCGAATTTATTGGAGACAGGGGCTATTTCGCCCGATTGTATTACCAAGAAGAAAACAGCTTGAACTTTTTATTATTCAAAACAATATTCGTTTACTTGGAATTACTGCAAAAGAATATGAAATTATCCTGAAAAATCTTTAAAATATTAAAATATCTTTATTATGTCTTACGCCAAAGTTTACAGCGCTCAAGCCTCTCTTTTAAAACCTTATATAGTTGATGTAGAAGTAGATCTCTCTAGAGGTCTACATT
>JBBTQZ010000057.1:0-14487 GCA_038065435.1 Patescibacteria group bacterium
TCTGATGTACCACTGAGGGATTTAAATTTCTCGTCATTTTCTAGTACTTTCCCCAAAAGTTCCCACACAGAATCCCCTGCTTTCACTTCCATCTTCAAAACTGCTGGGTCTTTAAAAACCGTTTCTACGGGTTCTGCTGGTTTTGTCTCAGAAAGCTCTTCTGGATTCGCAGGAGATAAATCTTTTTCTGTCTCTGGCTGTTTCTTCTCTAGATTATTATCTAGAGGCATACCATAACCATCAGCGATAAGGCCAGAAAAAGCACCGGCATTTGATCCATTGGATAAAGGTCTGACTCTCATACCCAAAGCTGTTCGTCTTTCATCTAGGGTAAGATTGTTTTCTACAGAACCAAAATGTGGAATGCCTCTAGAGAGTTTGGTTATACTGCTATGTGTACTGTTTGGATTTTCTTGATTATTTTCAGTGTCTAAATCTTGTGCTAAATTATCGAACACCCCAAATTTTAAAGGCCTGTTTAAACCCAAATACCAATCATTCAGATGAGTTTCTACTACCTCCCTCTTTTTTATTTCTGGAGAGGGCCCATCTGTATTTTCAGGCAACAAAGATATTTCATCTCTTTGCCCCCACTCTCTTTGCCTATCGAGACTCCAGTTTTCAAATCCAATCGGGCGATTTTGATTATTTTTATTACTTAGTTGAACATCCATAAATCAAATTATAGCTTGCCTGCAATAAAACAACAATTTGACAGGGAGAACAGCCTGTGTATAATAGGAGTTAATACTGAATGATTGATGCGTCCGCCTCCCAGCGGATTTTTTCTTTCAAATTCGTATTGAATTTTCGTAGCATTTCGTAATTATTCGCATAATTTTCGTATCATCATGTTTGATCTCAAAGTTATAAATTCGGTTTTGGACCAGCTTGAAGAGGAGCGCGGTATCCCAAAAGAAAAAGTGGTGGAGGCCATAGAGCTGGCTCTTGCCACTGCTTATAAGAAAGAGTACGGCAAGCGCGGACAAATAATCCGAGCTAAGTTTGATATGCATTCCGGTAGCGTGGAAATGGAACAAGTGAAGGTGGTTGTAAGTAAAGACCAGGTTTTTATGGATAAGGAATCTTTGACCGAGGCTCTCTCTAAAGCAGAAGAGACAGACGACGAGCGAGTCCTTTTTAACCCCGAACATCATATCCTTATAGAAGACGCTCAGAAAATAAAGAAGGGAGCGATAGCCGGAGATGAAATAATCTTCCCTATAGAATCAAAAGGTGATTATGGTCGTATAGCGAGCCAGACAGCTAAACAAGTTATAATCCAAAAGATCAGAGAGGCGGAGAGAAGCTCAGTTTTGAAAGAATTCGGGGCAAGAGAAGGAGAGATAATTACCGGTTCAGTCCAAAGAATTGAGAGAGGCAGCATATTTGTAGATGTCGGACGAGCCGTAGGCATACTTTCATATGAAGAACAGATACCAGGGGAAAGATACAGCCAAGGAGAGCGGGTCAGAGCCTATCTTTATAGAGTAGAAGATGGGCCAAAAGGAGTGACCCTTCGCCTATCACGCTCTCATCCAAGATTCTTAGTAAAACTCTTCCAGAGCGAAGCCCCAGAGCTTGCGAACAACACTATAGAAATAAAAGCGGTAGCCAGAGAGGCTGGCAGTAGATCCAAAGTAGCTGTAGCCACCAACGATCCTTATATAGACCCAGTAGGTTCCTTGGTTGGTCAACGCGGAGTGAGAGTGGCTACGGTCACCAGTGAACTTGGGGGTGAAAAGATAGACATCATAGAGTGGTCAGAGGACTCAAAGACTTTTATTGAAGACGCTCTTGCCCCAGCTAAAATAGTTTCTGTAGATATAGACGAGGTCAGCCGTCAGGCAAAGGTGGTGGTAGCTGAAGATCAACAATCTCTCGCCATAGGCAAAGGCGGTCAAAATGTACGCTTAGCAGCCAAGCTCACCGGTTGGCGTATAGACATAAGCTCCGTCAAAGGCGAAGAGCTTGGTAGCGCCGAAGGAGAAACGGCAAGTGAATAATCTTTTCCTTGCTTTAAGTCTAAAAATCCATTATTCTTAATCCATTATTCTTTATTCTTAATTCAAATGAATCTATGGCATGAGGTAGAGCCGGGGACTAAGGAAAAAATGAACGTTATAATAGAGATAGGTAAAGGCTCAAAAAATAAATACGAGGTAGACAAAAAGACTGGCCTTATAGCTTTGGATAGAGCTTCGCATACGGCTCAGGATTTTCCTTTTGATTACGGTTTTGTACCCCAGAGCCTTTGGCACGACAACGATCCATTGGATGTGATCGTGCTTACCACATTCCCCCTTTTACCGGGTGTACTTGTGCGGGCTAGACCAATAGCTATAATGCACATGATAGACGGCGGTGAAGGAGATGATAAAATAATAGCAGTACCCTGTGATGATCCTCGTTGGGATGCTACCAAAGACCTTGAGGATGTGAACAAACACACCTTGAAAGAAATGGAACATTTCTATTCCACTTACAAAAAGCTTCAAAACAAAGAGGTTCAGGTAAATGGATTTGAGGGTAAATCAGAGGCGGAAAAAGCCTTTGAAGAAGGGTTGAGAATTTATAAAAATAAGTTTAATAAATAAAAATGAAATCTAAAAAAATAATTTTGATAGGAAGTTTGGTGGCTCTCAGCTTTTTGCCTATTGCTTCTATTGCAGAAGAAACGGCGAATACCAGTACCACTACTGTAAGAGAAAAAAGAGAGACTATACGAGACAACATTGAGGAAAGAAGAGAAGGGATCAAAAATTCTATGGAAGAGAGGAGAGAAGCTGTAAAAACTCAAGTTTTGGAGAGACTCCAAAAATTTGGAGATAAGATGGTAGAAAGATTCAACGCCGCCATAGAAAGATTGGAAACCTTAGCTACAAGAATACAATCTCGCATAGACAAGCTTGTTGCCGAAGGCCTAGACATGAGCGAAGCACAAGACAAGCTAGATAAAGCAGAAATAAAGATTACAGAGGCGAAAACAAGTGTAGCGACCATAGCTCCCAAAATAACAGAAGTAATAAATGGCGATACAAGAGCTCTTTATCCAGAGCTTAAAGAACTTGTTAAGGATGTGAAGGAAGATATCAAAGAGGCTCATAAAGCTCTGGTTGAAGTTATAAAAAGCATAAAGCCCGGACAGATGCGATCAGATGAGAAAAAAGCTGAAAACCAAAATAAAAATGAGAATGAAAACGAACAAGAAAATACGAATTAAATCCTAAAATTAAAAGATAAAAAAATAAAAAAATGGACAACGTAAATATGAACCAAATGCCTCCGATAGTCTCTGAACCCCCAAAGAAAAGTCTACTTCCTATGATAATAGCTGTGGTCATTCTAGCCATCATAATAATCGGCGGACTTTATGTTCTAAAATCAAAAGTCTCGCAAGAAATTCCTGTCACAGAAACTAAAGACGCGGTGACAGATTCTCTTATGGCCCAAAGTGGCGCAGATGATCTAAACTCTATAGAAAAAGATTTGAATGCTGAGACTTTTGATAACTTAGACCAAGGCGCGAGTGTTATAGAAGCAGAGTTGCAATAATTACCCTAATTCTCTAGTGTACACATTCTGACAATGCATTACGATGTAAAAGTAAATAGGCTTCCAAAATCGGAAGTAGAGATTTTAGTTTCTCTACCCAAAGAAGAATTGGACAGCGCCTCACAAAAAGCCCTGAAACAATTCTCCCTAAATCTAGAGATAGATGGTTTTCGCAAAGGCAATGTACCAGAAAACATAGTTCTGCAGAAAATTGGAGAGAGAGCCTTGCTAGAAGAAGCTTCAAATATCTGCTTGTCTCTACACTATTCTCTAATTATAGAACAAGAAAAACTAGACACTCTGGGTAGGCCTCAAATATCCGTAACCAAACTAGCCTTTGGTAACCCGTTTGAGTTTAAAATCCGTGTAGCTTTGGTGCCGGATTTCAAATTGCCAGATTATAAATCAATCGCAAAGACACAAATCACAAACCAAGAGGCGGAGGAGCTAAAAGCGAGCGAGAAAGAAGTGGATGATATACTACTCCAGATTCGTAAGAACAAAGCTCACATAGATTGGCACAAAGCAAATGGGGAGACCGACCATCACAACCATCAAGAATTGGAGGATGAGAAAAATCTGCCAAAACTAGATGATGAGTTTGCACAACAGGCTGGCAATTTCAAAAATTTAGATGAATTAAAAGAAAAAATAAAAGAGAATATAATAAATGAGAAAAAAGCTCGGGAGATAGAGAAAAAAAGAGCTAAAATCATAGAGGCTTTGCTAAAAACTGTGTCCATCGATCTGCCAGATATATTGGTTGCGAGTGAAACAGAAAAATCTCTGGCTCAATTCAAAGACGATATCGTGCGCATGAGTGGCACATTTGAGGCATACCTGAAGCATACAAATAAAACTGAGGACGATTTGCGCAGAGATCTGCTGGAGAATAGTGAAAGACGCGCCAAAACCCAGCTCATATTCAACAAAATAGCAGAAGCAGAAAAAATAGAACCAAATAAAGAAATCTTGGAACAAGAGGTAAAAAATATACTAGAGCATTACAAAGATGCTAGTGAAGAAAATGCCCGTATTTATGTAGCTACACAACTCATCAATCAAGAAGTGTTGCGGCTGTTAGAGCAACAATAGCTGCAGTTTCGGCTCTTAACGTTAGTCTACCCAGACTTAATATTTCAATCTTTAAATCTTTAAATCTTTCAATTTCCTTAGGAGACCAGCCCCCTTCAGGACCGATAAATAAAGAAGCGGGATTAGTATTATGTATTATGGGACATGGAAAAGGTTCACCCGAAAAATCAAAAACGATTACGTCCTGTCCTGCTACCTTAACCCATTCCCCTAATTCCATAACCCCTACAAGCTCTGGTACATCCGCCCTCCCACACTGTTCGCTCGCTTCTATAGCAATTCTGCGAGCCCTTTCAATGTTAAATCCTTTTTTTTCACTTCGCTCGGACACAATTGGCACTATTTTAGAAACTCCAAGTTCGGTCGCTTTCTCCACCACCCATTCCATTTTATCTTTCTTTATAAGCGATTGATAAAGAGTAATTTCTCGCCCCAAGCCCGTAGAAGAATCTTTCGGTATAATCCCCCGCCTTTCCCTCACCAACCTCACTTCAGAAACTTGATTGTTCAATTTTTCAATTACTGCATCGTATTCTTGCCCACTACCGTCAAAAAGTACAACTTCACTCCCCACATTATATCTAAAAACATCTCGCCATTGATGAATAAGCCTCTCATCTTTTATGAGCATTTTAGTTTTATCTATTTTAGAGTCCGTAAAAAACCTATGCAAACGCATAATATTATGCTAACATATTGCGCATGACTATTTTAGTCCCTACAGTTATAGAGAAAACCCATCAGGGCGAGAGAGCCTATGATATATATTCGCGCCTGTTAAAAGAGAGGATTATTTTTATTGGTGGCCCCATAGATGACATGGTAGCCAATATTACCATTGCCCAATTGCTTTTCTTGCAGTCTGAGGACAACAAAAAAGATATTTCGCTCTACATCAATTCGCCCGGTGGCTACATCCACTCCGGCCTGGCCATCTTAGACACCATGAACTTCGTCAAGCCCGATATCCAGACTATCTGTGTCGGCATCGCTGCCTCTATGGCTTCCGTTCTGCTTTCAGCTGGCGCCAAAGGCAAGCGCTTCATGCTCCCAAATTCGGAAGTGATGATCCATCAGCCACACGGCGGTAGCGAAGGCCAAGCGGCTGATATAGAGATCAGCGCCAAACACATCTTGAAACAACGCGATCTTTTGAACAAAATATTAGCCAAAAATACTGGTCAGCCACTCGCTAAGGTAGAGAAGGATGTAGACCGCGACTTCTTTATGACTGCGGAGGAAGCCAAAAAATACGGCATTGTAGACAAAATTCTCTAATTAGTTTATACTCTGGGTATTACAATTAAATTCAAACGATTTACTTCCAGAAAAGCTCGTTTTTGAGATAAAAATCCATGAAGATACCCATATTTCTTATGATTTCAACAAAATCCGTCAAAAACACCCAGAAACACTCCTGGGAGAAAATCGCCCATTAAAACATGTCATTAAAATTAGCTATGCTGTTTGCCGCCTTAGCGGCCTTTGTTGGTATAGGATTTGGATATTTTCTTAGATGGATAATCTCGCTCGGTCAAAGAGGGAGCGTGGAGCTACGTATAAAGCAGATGGAGTTGCATGCCAAAGAAGAAGCCAAGCGAATAATAGAAGAGTCGGAAAAGAAGGCTGAAGAAAATTTAAACGCAGTCAGGGTGGAATTAAAAGAGAGAGAGGATAAGGTGCAAAAGACAGAAGATAGGCTTATAAAGAAGGAGGAGTTTTTAGATAAACGCCAAGTGGATATAGACAAGGAAGTAGAGCAGGTAAAAGAAAAGGTCTCAGAAGTCAAACTTATAAAAGATCGCGCAGAAAGTTTGGAAAAACAACGTATAGATGAATTGCAAAAGATAAGTCGTCTGAATACAGAGGAAGCAAAAGATATCCTGATAAAAGAAGTGGAGCGCAAATTCGAAGAAGATTTGATCGTTAGAATACAAAAACTAGAAAATCAAAATACCGAGCGTATAGAGAATAAAGCAAAAAGCATACTCACTACCTCTATACACAGGTTTGCAAATTCTGTATCTTCAGATGTATTTTCCACTAGTGTTTCCATTCCTTCGGACGAAATAAAAGGTAAAATAATAGGTAAAGAAGGCAGAAACATAAAAGCCTTTGAGAGAGCTTCTGGGGTAGAGGTGATAGTGGACGATACTCCCGGAGTGATCACTCTTTCAGCCCACGATCCAGTTCGCAGACAAGTAGCTAAAGTAGCTCTAGAAAATCTCATTAGCGATGGCCGTATTCAACCAGCAAAGATTGAGGAGATGGTAGAAAAAGCTAAGCAAGAAATCGGTAAAATAATGAAAGAAAGGGGAGAAGCTGCTGCCTATGAATGCGGAGTATTCAACCTAGATCCACGCATTATAGGTATCCTGGGGAGACTGCACTTCAGAACATCGTATGGGCAGAATGTCTTGCAACATTCTATAGAAATGTCGCATATCGCTGGTATGATAGCCGCTGAAATAGGCGCCAATGTAAACATAGCCAAAGCCGGTGCTTTACTCCACGACATAGGCAAAGCTGTAGATCATGAAATACAGGGTACTCATGTAGAAATTGGTAGAAGAATTCTCCAAAAATTCGGAGCTGATCCTCTTATAGTAAAAGCTATGGAAGCTCATCATGGCGAATATCCCTACGAGACATTGGAATCCTACATAGTCCAAGCCGCAGATGCCATATCTGGAGCAAGACCGGGCGCTAGGCGCGACACAGTGGAGAATTATCTAAAGAGACTCTCCGAGCTAGAGTCTATAGCTACTTCATTCAAGGGAGTAGAGAAAGCTTATGCTCTACAAGCAGGACGCGAAATCAGAGTCTTTGTCACACCACAAGCCGTGAGTGATTTGGAGACTCGCAACATAGCTCGCGAGATAGCCTTGCGTATAGAAAACGAACTCAAATATCCGGGTGAAATAAAAATACTAGTTATTCGCGAATCTCGCACCATAGAATTCGCTAGGTAAGTAAATATGCTTTACCAAGTTCGGGGTAGATGGCGTCCGTGTCTAAGTAGTCTCTTATGCGTTGAGTAAGGAAGAGTGAGGATTTCGGCTCTCCTAGTACTACAAAAACTTTCAACCTGTGTGTTTTTCTCCCCTCTCCTAATTCTAGGAGAGGGGTCGGGGGTGAGGTTATCTCCTCGACAAACTCCAAAAGATGGTCCGAATCTTTATGAGCGCTGTAGCCTTGCACTTTTTCTATTTTTGCTCTTACTTTTATTTTCTCAGCTTTCCTGTTTTGGAATATTTCTATATTATCTACCCCATCTTCTAGCTTTCTACCCAAAGTACCCACGGGTTGATAGCCAACAAGGATAAGAGTATTTAGGGAATCGCCCAGCATCCTGGCTTCATGCTCCAACACTCTCCCCCCTTCAGACATACCACTACCAGCTATAATGATTTTCGGATTTGATGTATTTTGTATGGCAGTACTTTCTCTGTACGAATGTATGATATGGAGTTTGGGAAAATCAAAGATATTGTCCCCTGCTTTTATTTCTTGTTGGATTTTGTCATTAAAGAGGTGGGTGGAATCTTTATAAATTTCAGCCACTTTTTCCGCTAAGGGAGAATCCAAAAATACGGGGACACTTGGCACTTCTCCATCTTCTACCATATTGTTCAATTCATACAAAATACTCTGTGCCCTATCTACAGCAAATGTCGGTATTACTATCTCCCCACCTCTACGTATAGCCTCATTTATTATCTTTTTCAATTTTTCCCTTCTTTCTTCTTTGCTTTCATGGTTCCTATCACCATAGACACTCTCCATTACAAGATAATCTGCATTATTTATTGTCTCGGTGTCTTTAAGCAAAAGAGAAGGTGAGTTGCCAAGATCTCCAGTAAATACTATTTTTTTACCTGCGATTTCTATTTCCACCATACTAGAACCAAGTATGTGCCCTGCGTCTCTAAAGACTACCTTCCATCCATTCCCATTCTCAAAAACCTGACCATAATCTTTTGTTTGCCACATACTGATCGCTTTTTTGATATCTTCTTCACCATACATATCGTGGATCTCGCCATTTTTTCTTTCATTATTCATCATGATTTTATAAGCATCATAAAGAAGAAGTTCAGATATGGATTTAGTTTCTGGAGTAGAGTATATAGTGCCTCTAAAACCGGCTTTGATTAGTTTTGGTATTCTGCCTATATGATCTATGTGGGCGTGAGTAACAAATAAATCACTTATTTTATTTGGATCATATGGAAAAGAGGCGCTGTTGAAATTATTCGCCTCTTTTACACCCTGAAGAAGCCCGCAATCAATTAATACCTTATGCCCTTCTTGCTCCAACAAAAAATTAGCCCCGGTCGTAGTGCCCACTCCTCCAAAGAAAAAAAGTTTTGGTGCCATAAAGTTATTTTATCTCTTTAAAATAAGCATAGAGACTAGCAAAGAGTGCCCCCAGGAAATCCATAATAAAATCTAGAAGAAGATCTGGCTTATATTCTTCTTTCCTCAATTCTGCTTCTCCTAAAATCAATTCGTATATTTCCCAAGCTACACCTATGAATACAACGCTTACAATTGATAGCAAAATAAAATGCTTCAAGCCCCTTTTTGCAGGCGCAAACAGGCCAGAATAAAAGTAGAGCCATAAAAAAAATATACCGACAGTAGCTCCCCCCAAAAAATGCATCACAGAATCGAACGGTCTCACAGTCCAATACCAATTATTTATAGTTGCAAAATAGTTGAGAATGCCCAACCAAATAAGTAGAACGAAAAATTCTTTGAATAATTTTTGTTTAAACACGATTCTATTTTAACACAACACCCCGCTAAACGGGGTTCTGTGTAGAGTCGCTCGGAATAATTCCCTAATTGAAAAATATTAGGTGGGTGGCCTCGATCTCGACTTTATATCGAAAAAAGTTAGCCTCCCTGAATATGTGCAACTTAGAAAATACCGAGCGACTCTGCTTACAATTATATTCCTATTCCAATATTCCGTCCAAGTTGACGTCGTATAAAATCTGTTCTTGAACGAGGCGGTAATTAATAAGCTCTTTTAAAGAGAACCAATGATTAATTTCCTTTTCTGCCTCTAGAATAGAGCTAGAAGCGTGTATCAAGTTTCTGATAGAGCGCTGATCAGGGTCAGACATACTATAAGAATCCAGTACGAAATCGCCTCTTATAGTACCTACATCAGAAGTTCTCGGTTCAGTAGAGCCAGTAATCTTACGCACGATATCCACTGCGTGCGCCCCTTGCCAGACCATAGCTATCACTGGTCCGCTAGACATATAATTTCTCAATTTATCCAAAACAACGCGTGTTATTTCAAGTGGATCGGTAGAAGGAAGTTGCTCACCTCTTTCAAGAGCCGCCTTTATTCTCTTCTCACCTGTTTCTCGTCGCCAATTTGGGTCCAAACTATAATGCTGTTCTACAAAATCGGGATCTGGTACAAACATTTTTATACCAACCATCTTCAGGCCAACTCTCTCATATCTTTTTATTATCTCTCCCACAAGAGATCTCTGCACCCCATCAGGCTTTACAACAACAAGCGTTCTTTCTTCTTTTGGATGAGACATGGTGAATCTAAAACTTATTCCGTGAGTACTATTATACCAGATTTTGTAACCGCTACTGTGTGTTCAAAGTGAGCAGAGAGCGATTTGTCGCGAGTAACATATGTATAGCCATCCGAAAGCCTTTTTATCTCTCTACTACCTAGGCTAAACATGGGTTCTATAGCAAGTACCATCCCCGGACGAAGCTCTGAGCCTTCACCCCGCTCCGCTTTATTGGGCACAAAAGGTTCTTCATGTACATCATACCCCACACCATGGCCAGACAGCCCTTCTACAATGCCAAAATCATACTTTACCGCCACTTCCATAATAGCTGCCCCTATATCGCCTATATGGCCTCTTACACGCATAGCTTTTATGCCTTTTTCTAAAGCCTCCTTTGTTGCTTGAATTAATTTTATCGCTTCTTCACTGATTTTTCCGACTGGTACTGTGATGGCCGCGTCCGTAATCATTGGTTTTACTTGTGGTGAGTTTGTCGAACCATAAGTAAGACCAAGATCCAAGGTTACAATGTCTCCTTCAAATAAAACATTTTCGCTCGGTATTCCATGAACTATTTCTTCATTTATAGACACACAAAGAGAGGCTGGGTATGGCCTCTTGGCATCTTTGGGCCTGTATCCCAAAAAAGAGGCGGTACAGAGAGCTTCGTCTATCAGATGTTCCGCGTAATCATTCAGCTCTTGAGTCTTCACCCCCGGTCGTACTTTTTTCGCCACCTCCTTTAAAATCCTAGCGTGTATTCTACCCCCTTCTCTCATCACCTCTATTTCCTCTTCTGTTTTGTATCTAATCATAATTCTATTTTACTCAAAATTTCTTGGTGGACTTCTTCTATGGATTGTTCGCCGTTTATTTCTAAAAATTTATAGTACGGAATTTTTTTGAAATGCTCCAAGTTAGGCTTTACACTGTTTTTGAACCACTCCATTCTTCTTTTGATTTCTTGAGCTTTATCGTCCATCCTACCTCGCTCTTCTAGCCTTTCTGTAGCCCATTCTGGTGATACATTGAGAGATATTATGGTCGGTTCCTGCCTACCATAAAACTGCAAAGCCGTGTCTAATATCCAAGCTTCGTGAAGCTTTCTTGATATACCGTCTATCACCAGGTGCTCATCTCCCGTTATATTATCCACAAAAAACTGCGCCCATATCCATATGGGCAAAAATTCTGGCATAAGGCCACCGCTCTCAATAACCTCTTTGGTCTTTCGGGCACTAAAAGAATTTTCTTTGGCAAACTCTCTTAGCTTACCACCAGTTTCCAAATATAATACTTTTTTAGAAGGATCGGTTTTTTCTAACTTTTCTATTACAAGCCTTGCTTGAGTGCCTTTGCCAGACCCCGATGGTCCAAAAAATATAAAAGTTTGGGGTTGCATATTTTTATACTATCACAAATAAAAAATTAGTTCGTTTGCCCTGCCTCTCCTTCGCAAGGAGAGGCCGAGGACTAGTCCCTGGTGAGGTCTAGCATTAGTATTCTCGAGCAGATATTTGAGCCCCTATCTTCTTTATAAAATCTATAACTACTGCGACCACGATGAGGAGCCCCGTACCACCTATAGCCACAGCGCTTATACCAGTAACCACCTGTATTATAAGGGGTAATACAGCTATAAGCCCTAAAAACAAAGCTCCGACTGCAGTCAACCTAAAAAGAGTTTTGGCTATAAATTCAGAGGTGGAAGTACCCGGTCTCACCCCCGGTATAAAAGCCCCTCCTCTCTGTAAATTTTTAGATATAGAATCTGGATCAAAAGTAATCGCTGTATAGAAATAAGTAAAGAGAAAAACTAGCAAGAAATAAGCCACCGCATAAAATATCTGATTGGTGAGTAAGCTGAGCACAAAAGCAGAAGCTTTTTGAATGAACGCGTTGTTTATATTTACCAAAAACTGAGCGATCATCTGTGGGAAAAGTAGTATAGAGAGAGCGAAGATTATAGGTATCACCCCAGCTTGGTTGACTCGCAAAGGCAAGTACGTAGAGACACCTCCATACATTTTATTACCGCGCACTTGTTTGGCATAAGTTATGGGGATCGGCCTCTCAGCTTCTGTAATTACCACTATTCCCCAAACAACCAAAAGTGCCGCTACCAAAAAGCCTAGATAAGATGGTATTTGGCTTGGTTCAAAAGTTAATAGAAGTCTAGTTACAGAACCCGGCAAAGCAGACACGATACCAGCGAATATTATTATAGATACGCCATTGCCTATACCGAATTCACTGACCAGCTCACCGAGCCACATGAGAAGCAAAGAACCGGCCGCTATAACCACTAGGTTCGTCATGGATTCAAACAATGGCAATTTCGCCAATACCCCCTGATTTTGAAGCAGAGCCATAAAACCAAACCCCTGTATAAAAGCTAGAGGTACGGCAAGCAGTCTTGAATACTGACTAAACTTTCTCCTTCCAGCTTCTCCATTTTCCTGATACATCTCTTTCAGTTTGGGAAACATAACTGTAAGAAGTTGCATTATTATAGAACCCGTAATGTAGGGGCCAACACCAAGCATGATTATAGAAAGGTTGGAAAGACCGCCACCAGAAAATATATTGAGTAAACCAAAAAAATCATTGCCAGAAAGAAACTGTTCCAAACGTATAGGGTCTATGCCCGGTATAGGTATTATAGAAAGCGCTCTAAAGATAGCCAAAATAAGCATCGTAAAAACAATTCTCCTTCTTAGAGCTGCGTCGCCAAAGATGAGTTTTAACTTATGAACAAGATTCATATTTATTAGATTATACCACTTTACCGCCCGCCATTTCTATACTATTTCTAGCGCTTTTGGAGATCGCGAGCTTCTCTATAGTTAGAGCTTTTTTGATCGATCCGCCTAGCACCTTCACTTTGTTTGTTTTACCACTCAAGGTGCTTATAAGACCTTTTGCCAAAAGAGAAGCTGAGCTCACAGTGTCGCCAGATCCAAAATTCGTATCTAAAGCAGATAGGCTAATAGGTGTATAGTCTTGCTTTCTAGATTTGAGATAGTTCTTGCCGCGCCCTCGGAGTTTTGGCAACCTCTTTATGAAATCGCGCATTTCTGGTCTTTTCTTTCTACCAGACCGAGCATTCTGTCCTTTGGTACCACGGCCAGAAGTTTTGCCTCTAGTACCGCCTCTTCCTACTTGTTTGGCTTTTCTGTTTGCTTTATTTCTTTTTAAATTATGCGTTTGCATCGTAATAAGTTAATTCATTGAATCTTTAAACTTTTTAATCTCAGAAGAGCTTTTATAGTAGCTTTGGCTATATTTAATTTGTTTTTTGATCTAGAGAGTATTTTTGCCGATACCTCTTTCACCCCAGCAAGTTCAAGGATAGTCCTAAGAGAGCTCCCAGCTACCACTCCCTTACCAGGAGCGGGCATGATAACCACTCTAGCACTGGAATATTTAGCTTCCACAGGATGACTTATAGAATTATTTTTCAAAGCAATGGTAACGAGCGATTTCTTTGCACTCCTCACGGCTTTATCTACTGCAACAGCAGTATCTCCAGCTTTGCCTAGACCTACTCCCACCCGACCCTTCTTGTCCCCTATCGCTATAGCAACACTAAAACTAAACCTTCTTCCGCCAGCTACCACACGAGTAACTCTTCTAACGCTCAAAGTTTTCTGATCAAATTCCTGCCTAGCCCTTTCTGGTCTTCTAGAAGCCTTGCGATCATTTCTCTTTCTTTCATTTTTTTTGTAAAGAGGAATACTTGGCGCCTCTACTCGCACTGGGTTTGGCTGGGTCGATCCCAAATCTACCACTTCTTTTGGTATGTTTGCTTCAATATTATTTTCTATATTTTCTTCTTTCATAAGATTTAAAATTTTAAACCAGCCTTTCTTGCTCCAGAGGCCACCGCTTCTACAGAGCCTGCGTATATATATCCACCTCTGTCAAAAACAGCATTGCTTACTTTTTTGGCTTTAGCACTTTCTCCTAAAGACAGGCCCACTTCTTCAGCTTTTTCTCTCATATTTTTACCTTTCATATTTCTAGAGTGTGCCGTAGCTATAGTATTAGCGTTACTATCGTCTATAAGTTGAGCCGATATATATTTGTTGGACTTAAAGACAGCCAGACGAGGCTTATCCTTCGTGCCAAACACTTTCGCTCTGATACGCTTTCTTCTTCTATCTCTCTTTTGTTGTTTGATTTTTGTATCCATAATCTTTCAATTTTTAGACCGACTTCTTGCCCTGCTTTCTCCTTATTATCTCTCCTTCGTATCTAAAACCTTTGCCTTTATAAGGTT
>JBBTQZ010000058.1:0-8451 GCA_038065435.1 Patescibacteria group bacterium
ATTGATCGTGGCAGCCTAAGCTGGCGTATCAACCTGCACGACTTCAGGAACATGTCCCTCGGATGTGCGGTGTGGATCCAAGTTTGGATTGTGCCCCACGGGTTGAGCCGCAGGTTGCGAAGTAGGAACTTCCTGAATTGGCTCCGACTGATCTGCTTCGAACCGAAACTTCGGTCCGGGCAGATACCGACTGATGCCGTCGTAGCGAAGATCGTTACCGCATCCCTGTAACATGTACAGGGTTTCGGTACGACCGTCCGGAAAGCGAACTTCTGCTTCGTACGCACGCTCGCCATTGAGGCGCCGAGGAACAGAGCGACCATCCGCATAGCGAACAGTCATGTTGCCCCAGATCCGACCAACAGTCTGACGGATAACCGTGAACTGCTGATAGTGACGATAGTCCTGCGATGCTCTCTGGCTTAAACCGTAAGCACGTGCCGCCACCTGCTGCATCTCAGATGTTGCGTTCGCTTCAGTGATCCCACCTGGAACCATTGCTGGACCCGAGTTCACCGGATCTCTTGTGAGCATCCGATAAATGAGCCATATAGCGATCAGGATTCCGACTGTAAGTGCCAATGGCCACCAAACCCATGCGGGAGTTGTGGCAATGCGGTACACCTGTGCGGGCGGCTGTTCCAAGCGAAGCTGTTCGATTGGAGGAAGTGTGGCAGTGATGCCAAGCTTCTCCAGACCGACCAACTTCTCTCCCGGCCGAACCATAACGTAGACGACCCCGTTCTTTTGGAATCGACGCCCTGGTTCTTGCAGGAACGGATTGTCCGAGTAGATTTGCTCCCACAACTTTGCATCATCGAGATGCGATCCGGCGAGCCTCCACAAGTTGTCACCCTTTTGGACGATGTACGTATCTTCTTGTGCCACGAGTGGTGTTGTCACCACAAGAAGTAGCGCAAGCATAAACAAACATGCGATCATGCGTGTCATACTTTCTCCTAACTAACTGTCAAACGTTCTGTTGTAATCCACCATCTGACACACCTAGTGCATCACCAACGATAGGACTACGATCTACTCTCTATTATAGCATATAATAAAAAAATTGCAAGCAAAAACCCCTGCGGGCACAATGAAGTGCGCGCAGGGGTTGGGGTCATCTCTAGGGGAGAATGAGTCCTAGAAGCGACCGAACTCTTCCTACTTCTGCGGCCTTGCGGGCCTAGAAATAGGGGGGCGGGAAGTGGGGCGACGGTAGGTAGAGCGCCTACTCGTATAGCGATTGCCATACGAGTAGGATCGGTACCCGTAACCGTATCCACCGTATCCCGAATAGGGGGCGACCACCATCGGCCGTGAGGCCTTGGTGGCATCCGCTGCCTCGTTGGCGATTTTCTTGGCCCGTTCGGCCTCAATCTTCGCCGCTTTGAGGCAAAACTCGGCCGCCTTCTCAGCAGATAGCTTTTCGCTGACTGTCGAGAAGCAACCCACCACTCCATCGGTCAGGATGTCGGTGGGTGCCGCCGACTTGGCGATCTCCACCGAGCCCTCCTGACTCTGAGCCAAAACGGGAACGGGGGAGAAGCCGAGGAGGAGGCCGGCGATGATCCCCATCATCGCGACCTTGCGGAAGAATGCTTTCTTCCGCGGGAGGGTGGTGGTAACGACCGACTTGCGCCGGTAGATGACCACCGAAATACCTGCGATCACCAGCCATGGCGCCGCCATCGAAATCATCGCCAAAACCTTAAGTAATGTCATTGTTCTGTTCCCTTTCTGCCACCCATTGTATCATAGAACAAAACTAAAGTCAAGCTAAAATACTGAGGACGCGCCTCAGCTACTTGGGAGGAGTTATTTAAGCCTCATTTCGCCCATTTTTTCTTCTATATGGCCTTTGAGTTCTAGAAGGGTAAGGAGGGTCTGGATTTCTGCCACGGAAATGTTGTTTTTTGCTACTTTTCTTATAAGCACATCTTTTTCTAATGGTTCTTTAAGCAGATTGAGTATTAAAATTTCTTTCTCTGAACAATCTTGATATTTCTTTAGTCCCGCGAAGCTCTGTTCTTCAGAGCGAAGTGGGATTGATTCATAATTCAACCTTCCTATTCCGAGCGCCTCCAACACGTCATCAGCACTGCGGATGAGTGTAGCTCCAAGACGAATAAACATATTAGGTCCTTCCGACATGGGAGAAGTGATGTTGCCCGGTATAGCAAGGAGTTCGCGGTTGTATTCGGTAGTGAGCTTCGCCGTGATCATGGTGCCACTCTTTTGTTCTGCTTCTACTATAAGTGTGGCATGGCACATGCCCGCCATTATTCTGTTGCGTAAAGGGAAGCTCCAAAGTGTGGCCTTAAAACTTGGCTCATATTCGGAAAGCAGAGTTCCTCCTGAATCTATTATTTCTTTTGCTAGTTGGACATTTGTCTTTGGGTGCATGGCTTCAGGGTCGAGGCCAGAGCCGGGGACCGCAATAGCAGTAAGATTGTTCTGAATCGCGCTCCGGTGGGCTATAGCGTCTATACCTAAAGCAAGCCCTGAAACGATAGTAATGGGGAAGCCTCTTAGTTCTGAAATTATAGAATTTACAACTTCCCTGCCGTAGTTTGTATATTTGCGACTACCCACAATGCACAAAAACTTTTGGCTATAGTCCGGTATTCTCCCAGCAAAATATAATTGTTTTGGCGGATCATTGATTTGCTTTAGAAGTGGCGGCCAAGCTTCTTTTTCTAGCTTTTTTATAGCATATTGCATGATCTCTATTATTTCACATTTGCGTACTTTTTTGTTAATATTTGAAGCGTGGATCAAGAATTAAGCTTAACTCATAATTCTTTATTCTTAATTCAAACTAATGCTTGATATCAAATTTATAAGAGAGAATCCAGAAATAGTACAAGACGCTGCGCGTAAAAAGAAAGTGCAGATTGATATTGATGAGCTTGTAAAAATAGATGACGAAAGAAAGGGAACTATATCTGAATTAGAAAAAATAAAAACAGAACAAAACAGTGTATCTAGTAAGGTGGCCACAGCAGATCCAGAGACGAAAGCCAAAATAATCCTTGAGATGCAATCGCTCAAGGCTAGAATCCAAAGTTTAGAAGAGAAACTGAAAGAAATAACTAAAAAATGGTTTGCCTTGATGATAAGGGTGCCGAATATTCCTTCTCCCGATACGCCTGTGGGTGAAGATGAAAGTGGCAATAAAGTAATTAGAGAATGGGGAGAAAAACCAGAATTTTCTTTTGCACCGAAGGATCACTCCGATTTGGGCAAAGAACTCGGTGTTATAAATACCGAAAAAGCAGCCCTCATATCCGGTTCTCGTTTCAATTTTATAATGGGGGACTTAGTTCTTATGCAGTTTGGCCTGCTTCAATTTCTTTTTTCTATTTTGACCGATGAGCAACAACTCCAGACCATAGCGAAAGAGGCCGGACTTACCGTTTCTACCAAACCATTCATACCGGTGCTTCCACCTATAATGATGAACTCCGGTGTTATGAACAAAATGGCTCGTCTGCAACCAATAGATGATCGTTATTATTTTGAAAAAGATGACATTGTTTTCATTGGGAGCGCAGAACACACCATGGGGCCACTTCATATGGATGAGATACTAGAAGAAAAAGATTTACCAAAAAGATACATCGGATATTCAGTCGCTTTGCGTAGAGAAGCTGGCACTTACGGCAAAGATACAAAAGGTATTTTGCGCCAACATCAGTTTGATAAAGCAGAGATGGAGACATTTTGTTTACCAGAGAATTCTTATGCAGAGCAGGATTTTTTGGTAGCGATACAAGAATATGTTTTGCGTAAACTCAAAATCCCCTATCAAGTAGTTATGGTTTGTACTGGAGACATGGGTGCTCCAGACCATAGACAAATAGACATAGAATGTTGGATGCCCGGACAAAATATGTATAGAGAGACACATACTGCTGATCTGATGCAGGGCTTTCAAGCAAGAAGACTCAATACTAGAGTAAGAAGAAGTGGTGGCAAAATAGAACATTTGCATATGAACGATGCCACGGCTGTAGCTATGGGGAGAACCATCATAGCAATAATGGAAAATTATCAGCAGAAAGATGGATCTATATTAGTGCCGGAAGTATTGAGGCCTTATATGGCGGGCAAGGAGAGGATTGGGAAGAGAGAATAAAGAATAACGAATAATGAAGAGGAAAAATGTCAACGCTGGTTATTCTACCAAACTCGGTAAGCGCAGAAGAAAACGCCGACTTTTTAAACTTTGGCTGTTTTTGTTTTTGTTTGTTGTTTTGGTCGTTGGCTTCGCTTTTCTTATGAGACAGCCGTTTTTGCAAGTGAAGTCTATAAACATAGTGGGTACCGTAAGTATAGACGGAGCAAGTGTAAAGAATCTTGTGAATAAATCTCTGGAGGGGAATTATTTTGGTATTTTACCTAGGTCCAACATTTTGTTTTTAGATTCTAAAAATATAGAAAATACGCTGCTCGAGAGCTTTGCTAAAATAGATGAAGTGGATGTTGTAAGCAAGCCAAATGGGGATATAAATGTAGAAATAAAAGAAAGACAAGCTATTGCTGTTTGGTGCTCTACTTCAGAGCAATGTTTTTTGGTAGACATGGAGGGCTTTCTTTATGCTAGAGCCTCTAGTGCGGATACAATCGGTAAACTTATTTTTGGTGGCAACATAGAAGGGGAGCCTCTCAAGAGTAGATTTGCTTCGAGTGAAGAGATGAATGGTTTTATTGGTTTTACGAATGAACTAAAGGTTTTCGGTATAAATAGTACTAAATTGCGCATAGAATCTAAAGACAAAGCCGTACTAGAGACAAGTATTGGCAAAATATTCGTTGCACCTCTAGAGAAAGATTATAAAGAAATAGCTGAAAACGTGCACCTGCTCTTGAAAGAAGAAAATAAAAAGAATCCAGAAGTCTATTTTGAATATATAGACATGCGTTTTGGTAATAAGCTTTTCTACAAAAGCTTGTAGTTTCTTGGTATAATAAAAGGATGAGCGATTTTTATCACACTGAAAACATAATTCTGTTTTATGCCAGGTGGCATTATGGTAAAGGAGTAAGGGAGCTTCTTGGGGTGGCTAGCAATATACTTTGGTTTATTCGCCACTTTTTTTCTTTCAGACTCCTTCTCCGAACTCTTTTCGCCCCATGGAAACGTATGAGCGAGCATTATGAAGGCGGTTTCGATCTGGCCAATTTCTTCAGCTCTTTTGTAGTGAATAGCATAATGCGTATAGTCGGGTTTGCTACAAGGAGTTTGGTGCTTCTTATTGGTTTGTTCGCTTACATACTAACAAGCTTGTTCTTTTTGGGCGTTTTCGCTATCTGGCTTCTGGCTCCAGCTTTGATTATGGGTATTCTGGTACTAGCTGTTACCTTTTTAATCCTATGACATTTAATGAAATCAAAAAAAATGTAGAACCGCATTTTTATGCCATAAGCATAGATAGGTTTTTCCCCAAAGTCCTGCGCTTTTCTTTGCGGAAACTTGCGGTGTTGGGAGCAATATTTTTCTTTTTTGCTTCGTTCAATTCTTTTCCTTTCAGCCTCTCTTTTGCTGATGGGCTATCTTTCTTGTGCATCTTTGTTTATTTTATCCTTGCTTTTTTGGTGAGCTGTTATCGTTCTATGAGGTATGAAGGGGTGTATTCGCGCATAAAAGAAAAAGCTCTTGAAGATAGCCAAAGTATGGATTACATTCTTTCCGAGCTACTTTACAAGATGGACGATATAGATGCTTCTAGGTGTCTCTTTGAAACGCAATCTGGCCTAGAGATTTTGGAACGCGCCGGTATAGAAGAATTGGAGTCTAGAGAATTTGTCTATTCCAACCGTAGTCCAGTAATAGCGAGTTCTCTATCCATTGAAAATGGTCTTAGTTTGGAGAGTTTTATAGAAAGCTTGTACAGTAAAGACAAATCCCTGCAAAGTTTTCTAAGCGCACGTTCTGTCTCTAAAGAAGATTTTGTAAATGCCAGCTCTCTTGTGAATAATTTGCACGAGAAAAAACGAAGAAAAAGTCGTTTTTGGAGCAAGGAAAATCTAGGGTCAATACCTTCTATGGGTACTAGCTGGGCTTATGGTGTGGCGAGCGATCTTGGTAAATTTGGAGTGGCTTTTGAAAGAATGGTAGATCTTTCTATGGTAGATATAGAGAATGGATACAGAAGTAAGGAGCTAGATCTTTTGGAGGGAGTGTTGGAAAGAAGAGCAGAGGCAAATGTAATAATAATAGATGATGATGAAGGTGTAGCCCGCGACATAGTGGCTCGTTTGTTACAAAGAATGAAGCTTGGGGTATCTCTGCCAAGCATTGAACACAAAAATATAATAGAGCTAGATACGACTTCTCTCATGGCGTCTTTCAAGGATGTGGGGAGCTTGCAAAACGAGCTTTTGCGGTTGCTCAACCAAGCTGTCTCGGCCGGCAATGTAATTTTGTATATAAGGGATCTGCCCGCCTTTGTCTCTAGTGCCAAAAATATTGGTGTCAATTTGCCTTCCATAATATCTCCCTTTCTTGCTTCTAGTAGTCTGCAGATAATTGCTCATAGTAGTAACAACGATTTTCATTATTTTATAGAAACCAACCCGACTCTTTTGGAGAGATTTGAGCGTATAATTCCGGAAAACGTTGAGGCTGGAGGATCGCTTTCACCTGTTATAGAAAAAGCTTTGGATTTGGAAAAAGATTATGGATTGAAGTTTTCTTTTGGCAGTTTGAAAGAAATAGTGAGCTCTGCCGATAGATATGTGTCTCTGGGGGAGATGCCCGCTAAAGCACTGGATCTTCTGGTAGAAGTTTGCCCGTGGCTCAAAGAAAGAGGTATAAGAATAGTCAAAGAGAAAGATATAACGAGTTTTGTATCAGAAAAGACGGGTATTTCTGTGGGGCCAGTCGGTCGCGATGAATCGGAAAGAATAGCTCATCTGGAAGAGATTCTGCATAAACGAGTAGTTGGCCAGACACTTGCAGTAAGTAGTGTGGCAAGCGCTATACGCAGAGCTCGTTCTGGTATGACCGCTTCCAATCGCCCTACGACCTCACTTCTTTTCTTGGGGCCAACTGGTGTTGGTAAGACAGAGACCACCAAAGCTTTGGCGGAAAGCTTTTTTGGCAGCGAAGAACATATCTTGCGTTTAGATATGTCTGAATACAGTGGGCCGGATGCTCTGCAAAAGCTCATAGGTAGTTTCGGAGAAGGTAAGACCGGCCTACTTGCCTCCAGGGTGCGTGACAATCCTTACGGAGTATTGCTTTTGGATGAGTTTGAAAAAGCTTCGCCAGATATTCTAGACCTATTTCTTCAGGTATTGGACGAAGGAGTGTTTACCGATGCTCTCGGTAAAAAAGTAAATTGTCGCAACCTAGTGATCATCGCTACTTCCAACGCAGGCAGTAGCCATATTTGGCAAGCTATCGCTTCGGGTAAAGATCTGGAGAAGGAGCAACCGATTATTTTGGACACTATAATAAAAGAAAGAATATTTCGCCCGGAACTTTTGAATCGGTTTGATGGAGTAATACTTTTCCACCCTCTTAAGGATACGGAGTTAAGAATGGTAGCGGAGCTTGAGCTCCGTAAGCTCAAAGAGAGGCTCAAAGAAAAAGAGATGGAGCTTGTGCTAAGCGACGAGCTTATAGAATTTGTAGTAGCCAAAGGCAAAGATCCACAGTTTGGAGCTCGAGCTATCAACAGAGTGGTCAAAAATACAGTTGAAGATTTTGTTGCGCGCAAAATATTAAGTGGGGAAGTAAAACCGGGGGGTAAAATAGAGGTCAATATTGCTGACCTGTAATAAAATGGCTCTATTGAGCCATTTTTTACCACACCTACAGACAAAATGCAATTTTAGTGTCATAACTCTTGACAGTATTTTTATATATGCTATACTTTTTTGCAGTTCGTTTTTAGGAGAAAATCAATGAAAACTGTTTTTTTCTCCGTGGTTTGCGCCACGGAAACCCCGCCTTTCTCCGCCCGCGTGCTGAGGACATATAAAATTGTAATTCCCGTCCTGGCCGCCGGCGGCGTCGGCACGAACTAGCACGTCATGGGCTAGTCCGCACCGACAAGGCGACGACCCCCACCACTCTTCGGAGAGGTGGGGGTTTAATTTTACTTGCCCAGCGTAGCTTTAGCGAAGTTTGGGTGGTAGGATATTCCAATGATCAACTTGGGATTTTGGGGAAAAATACAGAAGCCGATTTTGTGTTTGGCGCCGATGGCAGATGTTACCGATGCCGCTTTTAGATACATAATAGCCAAAATTGGGGGAGGGGGACCCTCCACACATGTTACTTTTACAGAGTTTGTGAGTGCCGATGGGTTGGTGAGGGCCCCAGAAATTGGCAGAAAGAAATTGCTCAAAGATTTGGAATATAGCGAGATAGAGAGGCCCATAGTGGCCCAGCTTTTTACCGGTAAACCAGAGATAATGGAAAAGGCAGCAAAGCTGGTA
>JBBTQZ010000058.1:8461-12132 GCA_038065435.1 Patescibacteria group bacterium
AGCTGGTAGTAGAACTCGGATTTGATGGGCTGGATATAAACATGGGTTGCCCAGACAGGAATGTAGAAAAACAAGGTGCTGGTGCAAGCCTTATAAAAAACCCATCTCTAGCTCGAGAGATAATAGCTGCCGCCAAACAAGGAATCGGGTACGAAGATGACCATCGTACCGGAGAGAGATGTGGCCCGCCCGACATGCTGTCTAAGCGGGCGGGTGTAATTCCGGTGTCAGTAAAAACTCGTTTGGGTTATAACCAAGATGAGCTGGAAACTTGGCTGCCAGAATTATTGAAAGAAAATCCGGCGGTTATCACCATCCATGCTCGTACTCGCAAAGAAATGTCCAAAGTGCCAGCGCGGTGGGAGAGGATTAGAGAAGCAGTTGGGATAAGGAATATGGTGCAAGGAGTAAGTTCATCCTTAACCCATAATACCAATCCCTTCACCCTAATTTTTGGTAATGGGGATGTCGTAAACATTGACGACGCCAGGAGGAAATGTGAAGAAACAGGCTGTGATGGGGTGATGCTGGGAAGGGCTATATTTGGCAAGCCATACCTCTTCTCTAATTCGCGCGAATGGTGGAATAAGGAAAATCCGGAAACGGTGAGAAAAATTTTGGGAATACTTTTAGAGCATGCAAAACTATTTGAACAAAAATTTGAAGGTGTGAAGAATTTTTCTGTAATGCGAAAACATTTCAAAGCATATTTATCGGATATCCCGAATTCTCATGATTTAAGATTGCAACTCATGGAAGCCGAGAACACAAAAGATATGGAGATGGCAATCAACACCTTTTTAGACAGCTATAAAGATAAAGTTGTATAATATATAAAGAAATATGAATTATTTAGATGGTGTTTATAACTTTTTGTTTAATCTAAAAATAGAAGCTGGTGATGTGGCTAGCTTTGTCTTTTGGGCAATTTTTCTTTTTGTACTTGTGGTTTTTTGTGTGGTTTTGTATCACTGGCGAAAGTACGGTCTGGGTGGACCTATTTTGGTGATAGCGGAATTGGTTTATATAGGAGTGTCCGCCCTGCTTCTTATTTTTGCTTATTTTAGCCTAAACTAATATGGTCAAGCTAGATGATGATGAAAGAATAATAAGAATAGTCAGAAAGCATTGGTATGTCATGCTCGGGTTTACTTTTGGACTTTTCGTTCTTGCCCTTGCCCCTTTTATACTTGCAAAAATAGTGAATCTTTTGGAATTATTTGAAGAAAGTAGTCCAGTGTCTGGATTTGTAGATGGATTTATTGGTGGGTATGGACTATTTGCTTATTTTCTTTGGGTCTTAGTACTTTGGGTAATATTCTTTATAGAGTGGACCGACTATTACCTGGATGTTTGGATACTGACCAATAAGCGTATAGTAGACATAGAACAGAGAGGTTTTTTCCACAGGCATGTTACCAGCTTCAGATATGAGCAGATACAAGATATTACTGTAAACACCAAAGGACTGATAGCCACCTTTTTCAAGTTTGGTACCTTACATATACATACGGCTGGGTCCACAAGTGGCACCACCGAGCATGACGACATAATTATAGACCATGCGGCAAATCCAGAAGAGATAAGAACTTTGGTCGCTAAGGAGCAGGAGAAAAACTATATGCACGTCAAGAGCTTCTAACCTTGTTTGCTATAAAGATCCAAAATAGCCCCACTAGGTATCCGGCCAAGACATCCTGCAAAAAATGCACTCCCAAATACAATCTACTTATACCAATAGCCAATATAAGTATGGCAAGAAATACCAGACTTTTGTTTTGTAGGGGATGCTTTTCCTTGCCCGGCAGAGCTTTAGCGCCGTTGGGGTGTTTCCATATAGTAAGAAATAAAAATCCATAGAGAGCCATAGCTAAGGCAGAGTGTCCACTTGGGAAAGAGGGACTCATTTCTAGATACAGAGCTGTCTCCGGTCTGGGCATGTCTAAGAAGTGCTTCAGTATCCATACGCTTATAGCAGTTCCGCCCACTGATATAAAAAGAGGTAGTATTTTTGCCTTATGCTTATGTAGGGAAAAAGATAGGGCAGACAGTAAGGTGATAATACCTACAATCATGTACCCGCCAGAATAGGTGATGGAGAGAAACAAAAAATCAAGAATCATTATTTTATTATAAAAATATAATACTTATTTGAGATTAGTGCGTCATATTTCTTATCTCGCTCCTTTCCTTGCATGTTTTACAGCGATTCTCTTTTTGGTCTTGCGCGATCTGGATGTTCGCATATTACCTACTCCCGTACTTCTTTTTGCCATATTTTTGTATTAATTTATTAAACTGTTATTCTATCACAAAATACATAAATTATTGTTTCTCTGTACTTAATAGGTGGGGGAAAATTGAGGCAAGCATAGTCCAGTAAAAAATGAGGTAGATAGAAATAAATGAAGGTGGTGGATCATCTTTTAAAAAATTAATCTGGGGCAGGCCCAAAGGGCCTATCAAAACAATTTTGATAGGCAAGATAATTCTAGACAGAGCACTCTTCCAAGCTACTTGCGAATCGCTACCAGTTCTGAGGACAGAGTCGGGGTATTTGGGAAATCCTCGAGGACCAGTGGTTCCCAAAAGGGTGGTCGTGATAAAAAGAAAAGCGAACCCAGAAATGAAGAAAAGGATAACGAATTTTTTCTTTGAAATGTTCACAAATTTTTCTCTACCACACGCGGTAAATTTCGCGCGAGCCGGTTTGATACATTTCGGTGTAGTTTGCCATTTTGGCGAATTTCTTTTTCATCTGTGGAGTCGGATTTATATATCCTTCCATGAACTTCTCATAAGCAGAGAGGCTGGTGAATTTGCTCACCATCACCACTTTGTTGTATTGCCCTGTCATGTCGGTCATGATGTTGACGAGCTCCTTCTCGCTCCGCATCATTTCCTTGAACATTTTGGCAACCTTGGAAGCATTGCCCGGATTGCATATAAAAGTGTCGTGTACAATAATCATAAATTTACTTTAAATTATTAATAATGAAATCTCAATGAATTATATTCTAAAACTTCATTTTATACCAATCCAGATTATAAATATCTTGAATCAACATCCAACACCATTGTTTCTATCTCATGAGCTATAATTAAAATTCTTTTATATCTCCTTCTACCATGGCGACAAATTCAATACCATAATTAGGAAGAAGTTTTGTTGGTAATGTATGGGCGGAACCAAAGCGAGTGCCGTCGTGAACTGGGAAAGCAATTTTGGGCTTAAGGAGAATTGCATAATCTATAGCTTCGCCAATTTTCATCCATGGGCCTGATACAGGTAAGGCTAGTATTTCAACTGTTTGTTTTGGGTCAGTAAAAGCATCTCCTGGATACCAGAGTCTTCCGTCAATAAAAAATCCCATATTAGATGATAGGGGTATATCACTGTGCATTTGAGCATGTTTTTCTCCAATACATACCACGGTAACTTCTCCTAATAGAACTTTTTCACTGTCACCTATTTTCTTGTGTTCAATGTTCTCTTGAGTCAATAAATCACTCACTGAGTTATTAGTATAGATTAAAACACTAGGATTTTTATCCAAAATAATTTTTAGAGATTCTATATGATAGTGATCCTGATGTTCGTGAGTAAAGAGAATGAAATCTATATTTTCTAATTTTGAATGAGCTTCTACTGTATAGCTCCCGGGGTCAGT
>JBBTQZ010000059.1:0-22689 GCA_038065435.1 Patescibacteria group bacterium
TTTGGATACCAAGGAAGAAGATTTTGTAACTCAATTTTTAACCGCGAGTACTCATTCGGATCTTCTGTTCTTTACCGATCGTGGCAAAGCTTACCAGATAAAGATGTACGATATACCGGAAGGTAAGCGAGCTACTAGAGGCAAATCCATAATGAATTTTCTCTCTCTTTCCGAGGGAGAGAGGGTCACATCTATTTTGCCTATACCGAAAAACGTCAAAGAAAACAAAGACCTCTCTCTTCTTATGATAACTTCCGATGGTGTGGGTAAGAGAGTGAGTGCTGGCAGTTTCCACGATGTTCGCACTAGCGGTATCATAGCCATCAAACTTCAGGATAGGGATAAGCTGGTCTCAGTTTCTCCAGTAGAAAAAGGTGACTCGTGTATTTTGGTCACTGCCAAAGGACAATCCATAAGGTTCAAAGAAAGCGATGTCCGAGAGATGGGCAGACAAGCAGGGGGAGTGAGAACTATAAAGCTTGATAAGGGTGACCATATTATAGGCGCTCACAGGGTGAAAAAATCTGCCGAAAGTACTGCCCATATACTAGTAGTCGGAGCAAATGGCTATGGTAAGAAAACTATAATAAGTGAATACAAAATCCAAAAACGAGGGGGGAGTGGTATAAAGACAGCTAGTGTGACAGCAAAAACGGGTGAGATAATCGCTTCGGCTGTGGTCACTGGTGAAGAAGAAGAGGCTGTCGCTATGTCTAAGAAGAGTCAAGTTATTCGCCTCGCTCTTTCTGAAATTCCTTCTCTTGGTCGTTCTACTCAAGGCGTTCGTATCATGAAGCTCCGCGATGGTGACTTCATCGCTTCCTTCATTTGCCTTTAAAATCACACCACACTAAAAAGTCAAAGGGTATCTCTGCCATTCGTTTATGGAAATTTCTTTAATTCAATTAAATATCGAGAAAAATAAGCATCTTGAACGTATCCTACTTTTTTTATCAAAACAAATACCGGATGTTGTTTGTCTGCAAGAACTTCGAGAATCTGATATTTCGGTAATTACCAAATTACTCGGTGGATATTATTTTTTTATTCCAAGGCATTTGAATGTAGAAAATAGTATTTCGATTGCTGAAGGGATTGGGATTTTTTCAAAGTTTCCAATTAAGAAGAGTAATGTTGAATATTATCGTGGAGGTGAAGAAAATTTGTTTATTTTTGATCGCGCTAGTCCAGAAACGAAAAGGAAAACTCAAAATTATCCAATAATAATTTGTGATATAGAAAAAGAAGGAATTTTGTTTAGGATTGCGACTACTCACTTCACTTGGACGCCAGATGGCGAATCGGATGATTTTCAAAGACAAGATTTGAAAAAAATGCTTGAAATTCTTAATAATTATGGAGACTTGGTTTTGTGTGGAGATTTCAATGCTCCAAGAGGTGGAGAAATCTTTGGAATTATTGCTAAAAAATTTACTGACAATGTACCCCCCAAATATACCACAAGTATTGATGGAAAATTTCATAGAGCGGGCTATTTAGAACGAATGGTTGACGGTATTTTTAGTACCTGTAATTACAAAGTCTCTGAAGTTGAAATGATCAATGGTCTAAGTGACCACTGTGCGCTTGTTGCTAAAATAATTAGAAGTTAGAAACTACCCCATCTAAGTGTCAAATTTTTTCATGTTTATATTTGGCAAGGACTGTTCTTGACAGTTCACAGGCATTGGAATTTTTATTGAGTGGGATGGTATAATATTTTATACTGAGGACGCGCCTCGGCATATTTTTTGTAAATAAATTATTTTGTTTTATAAAGTTTTCTGTTGAATTAAAGACCGTTATTAAAAAATCTTTTGTGAGTATTGGATTGTTTCTTTGGTTTACGTAATCTGCGTAACTACTCCATTTATAATTAATGAGTTTTTCCACTAAACGATCTTTTATTGGGTTAGAGTGTATATAATTGCTGACCCACATTAACTGGTCGTTTGATTCTATAATTACGGATTTAAACCTATCTTGAAAAACATGACCAACTCTACGATATTTTTTATTCATGTACATAGAATAACTAGTACAAACTTTGTGCATAAATTTTGAAATAGGAATTTCACTGCATTGCTCAATTAGTAAATGAAAATGATTTTTCATAAGACAAAAAGCATGTATTTTGAATGAATTTTCCGGAAAACTTTTTATTTGTGTACGCGATTTTGGGGAAGTCGTCATTTCTGATTCATCCAAGACTTCTTTTTTTATTTTTAATACCAAACCTAAACGGCGCAAAAATATTCTACAATCCTGATTGTCTAAAAATACATCTTCTCTATTATTACCTCTATTAAATATATGGTAAATTTCTCCAACAGCATTATTTTTGTAGTCTCTTCTTTTCATTTTTAATATTATCCTACTTAGGACGCGCCTAAGCAATTAAATATGTTGATAAATATAAACTAAATATACTGAGGACGCGCCTCAGTATATTGAGATTTTTTTAAAAAGTAATACACTGTTTTGTTATTTTGCAAATAAATCTTTGGTATAATATTTCCAATGACAAAATTTCAGCTGATACTCACTGGTATATTCGGAGTTTTTATAATAGGAGGAGTGATAGTTTTTTCTGCTTACAGAGGAAGCTCTGAGCAAAAGGTTACTGTAGAAGTGTGGGGTACTCTGCCGGCCAATATTTTTAATCGGATCATAGAAACTACAAGATTTTATAATAGCGAAGATATAGGAGTGGTCTATACAGAAAAATCTGAAGAGGAGTTTGACCAGAGTTTTATAGAAGCTTTAGCTTCTGGGATAGGCCCGGATCTTTTCCTTCTTTCTTCGGACAAAATAATAAAACATCTGAACAAAATACTCCTAATACCGAACCAAGTATTCACCGAAAGACAATTCAAGGATACTTTCATAGAAGGAGCAGAAACGTTTAGATCTCCAGAGGGTACTATAGCCATGCCTGTAAGCGTGGACCCGCTAGTCATGTATTGGAACAGGAGTATTTTCAATGAAGCTCGTGTGACGCAGCCGCCGAAGTATTGGGATGAATTTTATTCTTTAGCCAAGACCATCACTCAAAAAGATGGAGCTCTCAACATACAAAGAAGCGCTGTAGCTATGGGCGAGTACGCCAACATTTCTCATGCCAAAGAGATCATTTCTACTCTCGCTATGCAAGCGGGTACTTCAATAACTGATAAATGGCAGAACGGTAGGATACAAAGTGTTTTTAATTTCAATACTGAAAATAAGCCAGTTATGCCAGCTTTTGCGGCGGTGAGCTTCTACACCGAATTTAGCAACCCAGCCAAATCTTCTTATTCTTGGAATCGCTCCTTGCCTCTTTCTAACAATTACTTTTTGAGTGGGGATCTCGCTCTGTATTTTGGTTATGCGAGCGAGCTTTCTCTCCTTCAATATAAAAACCCAAATCTCAATTTCGATGTAGCCAAAGTACCATCTTCGCGCGATCAGAGCGATTTCGATGTATTTGGCAAGTTTTGGGGCCTAGCCATCACCAAATCTTCCAAAGTGCAAAATGCCGCTTATACTGTAGCTTCTACTCTTTCTTTAGAGACTGCCGAAGATTGGAGTGAAGCTACTAGTTTACCCCCCGTGAGGAGGAACCTACTTTCGCGCAAACAAACCGATAGTTATAAGAGCGTTTTCTATGATGGCGCTATAAGAGCAAGAGGCTGGCTAGATCCTGAACCAAAGTCATCTGATTCTGCTTTTCGCAACATGATAGAGTCCATCACAAGTGGGCGCTCTAGTATATCCGACGCTATAACAGGCGCAAGTACCGAGCTCAATGCTCTTCTCGCAAAATAATTAACAAAATGCTTACATCGTTCAATACAAAATTAAGTAGCAATACGAAAAATCTGATTTCTCTTGCTTTGTGCTTATTTTTTATTACCATCACCCTTCTTCCCATTTTTGTAGATGCTCTCGGTCCAAAAGGCCCCATCATACCCCCTTGCGGACAAAAAGATGTTACTGGCAAGCTTGCCCCAGAGTGTGGTTTTGACGATCTTATAACGCTTATAAACAACATCATCAACACTCTCATATGGCTTGCCGTACCTGTGGCGACCGCTGTATTTGCTTGGGCAGGTATAACCATGCTTATGCACCCGACCAACCCCGGCAAAAGAACCGAAGCCATAAATATGATGAAAAATGTAGGTATAGGCTTGGTGGTAATACTTAGCGCTTGGATAGTCACTACCACTCTAACTAAGGTTTTGTTTACAGATAAAGTGCCCATACTGATCAATCCATAAATTTATAAATATTTCAAAAATACTTTAATTTCTAAAAATGCTAAAATAAAAACACAAAAATGCACAAAAATATTATTTTAAAAAACCTACTCTCTCTCGCCATAATACTAATAGTATTTTCTCCAAGTATTATCGCTGCTCAAACCAATCCTCCACCAGGAGGAGCACAACAGCCGTCCGTAAATCCTATAAACTTTAGAATAAAGATAGACAATCCTTTTAATTGCGGTGGTCAAAGCCCTTGCACCATAGAGAGCTTCATAAGAGTTATCATAAGAGACATACTTATACCTATCGGTGGGGTGATAGCAGTGATAATGATAATGTATGCCGGCTTTCTTTATGTTACAGCCGGAGGGGACACTACTAAAATAAAGAAAGCTCACGATGCTCTCCTTTGGTCAGTAATAGGCGCCGCCATACTTCTTGGAGCGTGGGTTATATCGACAGCCATAGAAGGCACCATAAAGGCTCTTAGCAAATAAACACACACCATGCCTCCCCAACCACAAGATCTAAACGCTGTAATAAAACTGTTTACAGACATAGGGCTCAAAATCATCCCCTTTCTTGGGGCAGTGGCTCTGTTCGTCTTTCTGCTTAGTGTGGGCAAGTTTATAAGAGCGAGTGGTAATGAAAAGGAGCTCAAAGATAGCAAGAAGCTCCTTATCTGGGGGGTCATAGGGATCTTCGTCCTCACTACCATATGGGGTATAATGGTTTTTATAAGAGGCGAATTTGGGTTTAATAGCACATTCGGCATACCACAGATAAATATATAAGTTAGAATAAGGAATAAAGAATAAGGAATTAAGCTAATAAAGAATTAGAAATTAACTTGTCCGCCGATGAGGCGGAGCAAAATTATGGGCATAGGACAACTAATAGATTCAGCAAATAGAATAGTCACTAGTACACTTATCCCCATAGCTTTTGCACTTTGCCTATTGTACTTTTTCTGGGGTGTGGCAAAATACATCAAGAGCGAAGGCGAAGGCAAAGCAGAGGGTAGAAGTATAATGCTTTGGGGCATAGTCGGCCTCTTCGTCGCTTCCTCTATTTGGGGAATCGTGATCTTCATCCAAAAAGAGCTCAATTTACCTAAAGTTGATAATGTCCAAAAATTATAATTTATTTTTTATTAATAAATATTTATGAAAAAAATACTTAAATTTGCTTCAATACTAACCCTTGTTCCGTTTTTTGCCAATGCATATTTGGATAAAGTAACAAACATATCCGACGCTGCACTTTATATAGTGTCTAATACGTTAGTACCCCTTGCTTTCATACTCTCTATTTTATTGTTTTTCTGGGGTGTAGCAAAATATATAAAGAGCGAGGGAGATGGCAAGGCGGAAGGTAAAAATATAATGATATGGGGAGTTGTTGGTATTTTTGTTATATCATCTGTGTGGGGGCTAGTTGTCTTTATAAGAGGTGAATTAGACATACTTGGACTTACTGAAGGGGTGATACCAACAATAAGATAATAAAAGTTTCAGATAAAAATGTTATTATTAATCATAACGGTCGTTTAGTTAAAAAAGTATTAAAATTATAAATAAAATATTATTAAAAATAAAAAGATGAAAAAAGTATTATTTGGAATAGTTGGTTTGTTTGCTTTGCCTTTCGTGGCTTCAGCAGAATTGGAGAACGTAGAGAGCATTATAAGTTCTATAGGAGATATAGTGGATTTACTTATACCTATAGTATTCGCCTTGGCCCTACTCTTCTTCTTCTGGGGAGTGGCTATGTACATATTCGGATCTGATGAAAGCAAAGTCAGCGCTAAAAAAACTATGCTCTGGGGTGTAGTAGCTATATTCGTTATGGCGGCTGTCTGGGGCTTGGTGAAATTTATAGGAGATGCTCTTGGAGTAGATACAGACCAAGGCGCAGTAGATGTAGATAGGCTCATACCCAATTAAGTCTCTAAAGAAGGTCATAACAAAATCCCATAATGCCTGAAGTCAAAATTTTGCTTGGCAAAATAGCTGTTCATATATTGAATCCGATTATCTTTCTCGGCTTTGTGGTGGCTACCATTGTATTCTTCAAAGGCATCATAGGACTTATAGCCAATTCAGACGGGTCTGATCTCAAGAAACACAAAGATGCAGTGCTATATGGAATAATCGGCCTTTTCGTTATGTTTAGCGTCTATGGCATATTGCGTTTGGTGCTCACTACCTTCAATATAGACATACCATCATTCTTCGGAGCGGCTTAAACAGAGAACCAAAATAGATAAAACAAATAGGAGCGCCCCCTTATCGGGACGCTCCTTGTGTATGGTTCGGATGTGACGGTTATCCTAACCTTACCGCCAACACCCATAAATTCCATCCAATAAGCCGCCTCATCTTTGAACTCGCCCTTTTTGATTACGTTATCTTCTTGTTTGTTCAGGCGAGTGAGGAAGTCTTGTCCCGGAGGACAAGAAGTGACGATCTTGTAACCGTTGATTTCCGGCTGATGAAGAGGCGCACTCCATTCGTCTGGACCAATTTCTACCACAGCCCTTACGAAGCTGTGCCCTTGCACACCACTTTTCCAACAGTCAAAGCTTTTGATCCAAGGCTCTACACCTTGATTTTCGTACACTTTGATCGCTGGAAGTAGCCCGTCTTTATCCAAGATGAAGTCCTCATGCTCCGGATTGCAAGCCTGTATGGCGGTGAGAACTGGCCTTGCATCCACTCGCGCCTTCTTTATCGCTCTGCGCACTTGCTTTTCGGACTCTAGTCTATTGGTCATCTCTGTCCATGTTTCGTCTCCAAGACCTTGTTGATACCAAATGGAAGCCACAACACCAAAAATTACAAGTATCACAAACACCTTAACTAGCGACCACATGGGACTTGCAATTGCTTGTCGTTGGGTATTTATCGGTCCTCCATTGGCTGCTGTTGGGGTTGCTCTTTTTCTCCAAACGTAGATTGCCCAACTGGCCAAAGATATCAACACTACAACCGAGATAACCATTATCGGCGTGCCCCAAGAAAAATCCTTGGAATCAACCGAAAAGATGGCGTAGGTAATCAGATAGGTGAGGAACAACAAGAATAGCACGATACCTATCACTAACCACTTGAATGATCCAAGTTTCCGCATCCAGCCTGAGTACCTGTTGACTTTTAGTATCGTACTTGCTCTCTTCCAGTTTTTCTTGCGAAGCCATTTTAGGAAGAGTTTTGGAGTGATGGCTGGCATCATCCAGCAAAAGAAAATCCACGCAGTGAGAGATATGACGCAGATAGCAACAACTATCTGGAACAGTCCCCATAAAATAGAAATAAAACTTTCCATGTTGAGCTCCTCGCAAAATTTACAAAATACCGAATCTTTTACAATTATGGCATATTAAATAAAAAAAGCAACCCCCAAGGAACAAGTCCTAAGGGGGTTGTGAAGTTGAGAGGAGAGAAATTAAGTGTTTAGGTTTTTAGTTGGCGTTACCCTTTGTGGAGGGTTAGCTTTTGGTGGGGCTAGTGGTAATGGCATTGTCACAGGCACTTCTTCCCTACTCTCTACCCACGTAGAGACAGAAGAATCTTTTCCAGACACTTGAGCAGCGGCGAACATTCTCGACCCTCCTTGAAGCGATGCAAAGTACCCAGCGTTCTGCTCATTTAATGTTCGTTGGGCGATGGCATCACGTTCTGCTGCATCCATCCTACCCTGAGCGGCAACAACTAGCGCTATGGCAGCTTTTTCTTCCTCTTTAATTTTTGCATTGCCCTCTAACTCTGCGAGTTGTTCAGCTTCAAGAGCGTCTGCTACTGGACCGGTTGCTTCAACTTGGAGTACTTCACCTCGGGCAATTACGTACCCGAGTTTATCAAAAAGCCCAAGAGGGGTGACGTTATTATAGTCTGGGGTTCCGTTATCAAGTAAGACGACGCCATTGAGGTCTTTTAGTACCTGCCAAAACGTATCAACTTGACTTCCCCCGCCACTTACACTCGCTCTAATAGCTTTTACTTCATCGAAACTCTTGTCTAGGACGTAACTACGAAGTGCCGATAGGACCATTGCGTTAAAGAGTGTCACCGGGTCTTCGTTGAGGAAAAATGCTCTTTCGGGGTGGAAATGTAAAACTGTGAACAGGGCTATGATCTTCATTCGTAGGTTGCCTTTAATCTCAGCCCCTTCAAGTGTGACAGGGTAAGGAAATTGAAAGAAAAACTCAGAAACAGGTTTTTTTTCCTGTTCTATGACATATTTCAAAGTTTTCTCTCCGTTTACTACTGTCTCGACTTGCTTAAGTTTGGACCATTCCCAATCAGGTATGATCTTGATGGTTTCGTAAAGGCCGATCCACCTAACCCCAAGCCTCTCTTCTAGCAAGCCAGCTTTTTCTTTTGGGCTAATGACAAAGCATTTGGCATCTCCAAGTGCGGGGATTGGTGCTGTTCTCCATCCACTGACATTCTCAATAATATCAACTACTTTACCCTCGAGTGCTGGGAAGCTGAAGCTACCAGGGCGTGGAATGGGGGCGAAAAAGCGCTTCACCGGCTTTTGGGCCTGGCGTTTTATGGCTTCTCCGATACGCAAAACGAGCAAGGTACATGCACCAGCAAGTACCAAGAAAATAACAGCAAAAGTTACTAAAAACATATTCACTCCTCTCAACTGTATCTGCAGTCAATGAACTGCGTCTGGAGGAACTATATCATATTTATATAAAAAAGCAAGCAAAAACCCGCCGGTAAAGGCGGGTCAATGCATTTGTCGATCTTGGCTCTCATAAGCCGAATTCTGTTTCTCTGCAATAATTTATCTAGGTCTTGGATTGCTCCAAGACTCAAGCGGCACTCGCCAATCTTGCCCACCACAAGTGGCTGTAAGATTGAGCGCCCTGAGTTTTTACGAAGGGTCCTTCGCTTTACTCAGAATGCTCAATTTTGTAACCGCCTATAGCGGACAAAATTGGCGCACGGCCTTGCACACGGGTAAGAATTTAGCCGTTGCACCCTGATGTTGCCATCAGATTATTCCACTGGGGAATCCTAGGCCTTTCGGTTTCGGCGTCACTGTTCGCATCTGTAAGATTGCTCTTCGCGGGCGTTACCCACTACCCTTCCAATTTTGCCCACCAAAGGTGGTTGCAAAATTGAGAATCCTGAGCTTGTCGAAGGATGTCCCTCGAATTTCTCGGGATGCTTAATTTTGCAACTGCCTATAGCAGGCAAAATTAGCATGTGTTCGGACTTTCCTCTCCGACTGTAACGTCGGAGCTATCACTCGGAACCAAAATCTAGCTCAATTATACATCAAAATATTTTTTTTGCAATTAGTGCTGGGGAAGCTTATAATCAGTTTTTTCTTTCGGGCCGCAGATTTGCCAAAGATGAAAAAGTTTCTGTTGTCTCTGGCTATACTTGTATCTCTTGCCGAAATTCTTCTGCCATTTCCCTATGATTTTTCTGTTTTCCTTATAACAACAATCCTTGCTTACTGGTACATAATCAAACAACTCCCCAACAGAGCTGCGGGGAATATTGATTGAAAGCCTCTAATCATTCAGGGCTTTAAGTTTAATATACGCTGGTTTTGCTTCACCATTCAAATTAATAAGCGAGAGATTGCAGTACCAGGAGAGTGATGGGTAGATAGTCGTGATTGCATCGCATACTTCTTTGGACGGGTCGATGAGCCCCACATAGTTGACCGCTTCTATATCTTTACCATTTTTTTCCGCATAGTCAGCACTCCTAGCCAAAGCTTCCACATATTTGGCCTGATTTGATTCACTACCGATAAAGATAATCCCCTTACTCACCCAGCCGGTTTCAGAAATAAAGAGGGGCTTGGTAGAAAGTTCACCAATCTTAAACAAGAAGTCATCGGGTATTTTGGATGGAGTGATATAACACATTGGATAAGTTGACACAGCAAAAATATCAAGCTTGGTGAAGTCAGACGCTTCGCTCCTAAATCGGGCTATATCGCCACTATCAATGCAATCTTTGTTATCAAAGTCACTATAGACCAAGCTTACCCCTACTTTTATTTTGGAGTTTACACTTTTAACAGCATTATAAGCTCTTTCATATGTAGATCTAAAAGCTTGGTAGTCTGTTGGGTTGAAATTTTTGTAAGTATTGGCCTCTACATTCAAGATGAAGTATTCTGGCTCGTATTCATTGGCTATCTTAGTCACCATATCAACAAAAGCATCTTGGACCACTTTGGAAGAAAAGTTGCCTGACAGGTTTGAGGGTAACTCTAACTTGTCTCGATTTGGGCTTAATATTTCAAAAGCAATATAAACTTTCAGTTTCTTTTTGCGGGCTTCTGAGACATCATCTTTGAGAGTAGTGAAAAAGTCTCTCTGATCCGGATTTTGGCTTTCCATCCAATGTCTCTGGATATAAACAATATCGGAGGCTTCCTTTATTTTAGCCATCGCGTCAGCAGTGCTAAATACCGGATTGAAAGGAAAGTAGCCTATCCCCCAAAGATATTTACCATTAGTTGTTTCTTTTATTGGTTCTTTCTGACCACCCGCCTGATTATTTATCTTATTTTTATCTTTCTCACTCGCACTCATTATCATAAGTAAGAGGAATATCAAACCGCCAATCAATAAAAATTTTTTCATTTATATAAAATAGGATTAAGTGCTTCGTATTATACTACATTCATTCAGTTTCCGCTCGAAAAGTGATTTGCTTGATAAAATTAATTTTCTCGGTTTTCTGTTCAAAACTTAAGTTTTTTTAAGGAACTTTGGGGAGTTTTAGGACAATCTCCAAATCGGAAGTTTCTGTTTGTGCTGGGGGGGGGGAGACTTGAGTCTTACAGACTCAGTACCCCAATTGGATTTTTTATTTCTCCTTCGGCAAGCTCAGGATCATAAAAAATCTCAATCGGGCTTCAAGTCTCTGCTCCTTTTTGAGAACAAAAAGATGCGCCTCCATCACCTCGCTTCGCTCGGTGCTGGGGGGGAGACTTGAACTCCCACGGATTACTCCATTAGTTCCTAAGACTAACGCGGCTACCAATTACGCCACCCCAGCATATATTTAAATTTTTTACCAAAGGACATGGCTCCGGCTCGGACTTGTCGTCACGAATAATTTCGTTTTCGTCATGTCGTCACAAGTATTTTTCCTGACGGAAAAATCTCGCGACCCCGGCTCACGGTTTTTGCCTTTGCTTCGCAAAACAAAAACATCGTTGCGCCTCGGACACGTATGAAAAAATATGAAGCAGTTCATATTTTTTCATCGTGTCCGCCCACTAGGATTTGAACCTAGGACCTTCTCCTTAAGAGGGAGCAGCTCTACCGGACTGAGCTATGGGCGGATTATTATTTTTAACATAAAAATTCCTTTTTTAGAAATTTTGTGCCCGGGGTGGGGGTCGAACCCACATGCCTTTCGGCTCCCGATTTTAAGTCGAGTGCGGCTACCAATTACGCCACCCGGGCATTGAAACTTTTGTCCGCCTTCGCTTGAAGCTTCGGCGGATGCTGAAATTTTATAGGCTCCTTCATAAACTCAGGATCCTTAAAATTTCGCAGAGGCCTAGGCGGGAATCGCACCCGCGTGTAAGAGTTTTGCAGACTCTTGCCTTACTACTTGGCGACTAGGCCGTACTCATAAATTTAGCACAAATATTTAATTTGCGAGAGAGACAACTTCTAGTATATCACCGGGCACTAGTTCTATTTTGGATTCTATATTCATACCAAATTCTTGCGCTTCCGATACAGTTCCTGTTTTTATTTTTTGGCTTTGTAATTCTCTTATGCGACCTTCACCGAGTAAATTGTCTCTTCTGTATATTCGCGACAGTAGACCAGATTTTATTTCTCCTTCTTCCACTCTGCCACCCACTACTTGTTTGTCCTTATCTTTGCTAAAAGTTTTCAATATTTTTGCTTTACCTAATATTCTTTCTTTTACTTCCTCCTCAATCATTTCTGCCAGTTTCTCTTTGGCCCAATCTGTAAGCTCGTAAATAATAGAAAAGTTTTTCACATCTACATTATCGCGCATGGCTAGAGTGCCCGCACTTTTATCGGGCACAGTATTGAAGCCAATGACCGTCGCTCGCGCAGGGATAGCTGTCTTTATGTCGCTCTCTGATATATTGCCCACTCCGCTTGAGATTACTTTGACACAAACTTTTTCTAATTCTAATTTTGCAAGCTCGTTCTCTATGGCTTCGAGTGATCCTTGAGCATCTGTTTTTATTATCAGAGGTAATATCTTCTTGCCAGAACTTAAAGGCTTCGTATTTTTAATAGAATTTCCGTTCTCTTTTTTTGAAAATTCTTCGGCTTCTTTTTTTGAAGCAAAAACATAAAAAGGTTCACCGATTGTGGGTATGCCACTCCAGCCCGTTACGATGACTGGGGAAGAGGCGAAAGCGCTATCTTTTTGTGTGCCATCGCTTAGCTCCAAGGTGCGTACACTGACGAAGCCACCTTTTGTTGCCACTATGTCTCCTTTTTTGAGTGTGCCATTCTTTATAATAAGTGTTGCCGATACACCACTTTCAGCATTTTTGTGGCTCTCCACTACGAAACCGTCCGCCCTTTCGTCGTTCTCAGTTTTGAGCTCCAATATATCTGCTTGGAGCAATATAATCTCCAAAAGTTCATCTACGTTTGTACCCAATTTGGCCGATATGTTGACAGTCGGCACTGTGCCGCCCCAACCTTCCACGAATATTTGTTGTTCTGCCAGATCTTGCTTAGTCTTTTCTATGTTTGCATTTGGTTTGTCTATTTTATTTATTGCTACGATGAAAGGTGTTTGGTCTTGCTCGATACATTTTATAGCTTCTATCGTTTGGGGCTTCACTCCATCTTCGCTAGAAATGACAAGTACAGCTATATCTGCGATTTTGCTCCCACGCTCTCTTATGGCGCAAAAAGCTTCGTGCCCTGGTGTATCAAGAAAGGTTATCTTACGTTTGTCATCTCCGACGATAGCTTCATAAGCGGCGATATGTTGAGTTATGCCACCGGCCTCTTTTTCTGTTGTGTTGGTTTGTCTTATGTGGTCAAGAAGTGTTGATTTGCCATGGTCAATATGCCCAAGTACCACTACTATTGGAGGCCGAACTATTTGGTTTTTGGCATTTTCCTTTTGCATATTGAAGTTTTTTGGAGTTCATTTTAGCAACTACCATTTTAACCTTTTTCTTGAGAAATTGCAAAATTTGATGTAGAAATATATATAATGAAAAAGACCAAAAGAATATACTTGGATTATGCTGCCTCTACGCCGATAGGCCCTTCTGTCTTGCTTGCTATGAAAAATGCAGAGAAACTGGCTTGGGCGAACCCCTCTTCTTTGCACAATGAAGGAGAAAGGGCTAAAAATATTTTAGATGAAGCAAGAAAAGAGGTTGCCAAAATATTGCACTGCAAAGCTTCTGAAGTGTTTTTTACAAGCGGGGGCACAGAGGGTGCCAACATCGCTGTTTTGGGAGTGATCGAAAAGGCGATTGAAGTATTTAAAAATTTAAACTTGCCTAAAGGTCAAGCGAGGATTAGCAAATTACCACACATCATCACTTCAACCATAGAGCACCCAGCAATACTTGAACCGATAAAACATTTGTTAAAAAGGGGAGAAATAGAAGTATCTTTCATATCACCTGATGGGGAAGGGCTTATAACTCCCAAATCTATAGAAAAAGAAATAAAAGCAAACACCATTCTTGTCTGTATAATGCATTCCAATAATGAAATTGGCACTATTCAGCCTATTCGCAGAATTTCTTCTCTACTAAAATCCCATACCCCTTCATTCATATCCCATACTCCATACCTACTCGTCGATGCTAGCCAATCTGTATGTTACGAAGATGTATCAATAGAAAGATTGGGTGCCGATATTTTGATACTAGATGGTATAAAAATGTATGGTCCGCGAGGAGCGGGTATTTTGGTAGTTAAGCATGCTATTGCAATGATACCCATTGTATTTGGTGGTGGTCAGGAGCATGGCTTGCGCAGTGGTACCGAAAATGTGGTTGCGGCCGTTGGTCTCGCCGAGGCTCTCAAAATTTGCGAGAAAACGAGAGAAAAAGAATCAGTTCGGCTTAAAAAACTACGCGATTATGCTATCAACAAAATTCTCACACAAATCCCAGGCTCTTCTCTGAATGGTAGCCAAGAATATCGTTTGCCCAACAATATTAATGTTTGCTTTTTAAAAGAGATAAGGGAACACTTATCCCGCGAAGCTCGAGCAGAGCGAGATGCGAAGTGGGACTCGGAATTTTTGGTTATCAAGTTAGACACTCTGGGATTTGCTGTTTCAGCCGCTAGCGCTTGCCACAATCTTTCATTAGAGAACAGTTCTTATGTTATAGAATCTCTGGGTAAACCAGAGTGTGCCAGCTCTTCCCTGCGCTTTACCTTAGGTCATCAGACTACCAAATCCGATTTAGACAAGTTGATTGCTGTATTAAAAAAGATAGTGTTATAATAAAAGGATGGAGGACCTGAATAAACAACAACTCATATTGCTCGTGCTTTTGGTGAGCTTTGTGACGTCCATTGCGACGGGTATAATTACTTTTTCACTTTTGCAGAAAGCGCCAGTAGAGGTGACTCAAAATATAAACAGAGTAGTAGAAAGAACTATAGAGAAGGTGGTCACAGAAGAGGGTAATGGCGGAGAGACAGTAAGAGAAGTTACCACAGTGGTGAGTGAAGAAGATTTGGTCTTGGAATCAATAGACAAAAATACCAAATCCATAGTTCGTCTCAAAACTCTTGGTGCCGATGGTAGCGAAATAATATCTGGTATAGGCATCGTGCTTGCGGGCAATGGAGTTATAGTCGTAGATGAAAAGAGTTTCGGTAGCGGTAATTATAAGGCGGTCTTTCATGATGGGGCTGAATATGCCGTTAGCAAAAGTTTTAAAGATCCTTCGTCTAGTATTGTTTTTTTGAAAATAGGTAAAGCCAATAGCGATAGTTATATATTTCACCCCGCTGTAATAGGTAATCCAGATATACTTAAACTTGGACAAACTATTATTGCGGTTGGTGGACGTGAACGCAACCAAGTGGCTATAGGTAGAGTGTCGGACATAGAAAAAACGGGTGCTTCTGTAGGCATGATCTATACGGATATTTCTTTTGTAAGGAAGCAACCTGGTAGTCCGATTTTGAATCTTAATGGCGAAATAATTGGATTTGAAGCTTCCCTAGATGAAGGTGCTAGAACGATTCACTACAGACCAATCACCGAAGTCTCCAAAATACTGAAAACAGCCCAACTTGAGCTTGCAAAATAGACTTTTTCTGCTATAATATAGGGTGAAATAGAGTTTTATTATTTTATTTTAGTTTATTATGATGCCCCCATTTAGCAATTTTACAACCAAAGCAAAAGAAGCTATAAGACGAGCCCATGAGCTTGTTATTGAGCGTGGCCAGAATCATGTTGGTCCTTTGCATTTACTTACAGCCCTTTTGCTACAAGAGGAGTCTATGGTTGCTTCTATTTTAGACAAAATGGGTGTGGACACGATACTACTTACCGATAATCTTCTTGAAGCAATAGAGACTGGTGTCTCTAGCAACACAGTATCGCCATCCTACCAGATATATCTCACTCCAGAACTTGCTCACATCATAGAGCATTCTTCCAAAGTGGCCACTAGTATGAGTGATGAATTTGTTTCTACCGAACATCTCTTTATCGCTTGTTTAGACGTGCCAAGCAATGCCAAAGATATGCTCACGCGTTTCAAGATAGAAAAAGAGAAGGTTATGTTTTTGATACAGGAAATAAAGCAAGGCAGGATGACTGAAACTAGAAGTGTCCAGAAAAATAAAACCATAGTCAAATACACTCGTTCTTTGACTATGCTTGCCAAAGAGAACAAGCTTGATCCGGTAATAGGTAGGGAAGACGAAATAGCAAGAATGATACAAATACTTTCTCGCAGAACCAAAAACAATCCGATACTTATAGGCGAGGCTGGGGTGGGCAAAACTGCTATAGCTGAAGGTTTGGCTACGCGGATATCTTCGGGGAATGTGCCTGAATCTCTGAAAGAAAAAGAGCTTGTATCGCTGGACTTGGGGCTTTTGGTTGCTGGTACAAAATATAGAGGTGAATTTGAGGAGAGGCTCAAAAACATAATAAAAGAAGTAGAAAAATCCGAAGGCAAGATAATCCTTTTCATAGATGAAATACATACCATAGTGGGGGCAGGAAGCGCCGAAGGCTCGTTAGACGCTTCCAATATGCTCAAGCCAGCTTTGGCAAGGGGTGAATTGCGCGCCATAGGGGCCACTACCCTCAAAGAATATCAAAAACACATAGAGAAAGATCCAGCTCTTACTCGTAGATTCCAGCCAGTATATGTAAGTGAGCCAAGTGTAGATGATGCTATTACTATTTTGCGCGGACTAAAAGAGAAATACGAGCTGTACCATGGAGTACACATAACCGACGATGCTATAAAAGCGGCGGTCAACCTATCTAGTCGCTATATAACTGATCGTTTCTTGCCGGACAAAGCGGTAGATCTTATAGATGAAGCATCTAGCCACCTCAAAATATCTCTAGAAAATATGCCACCAGCTTTAGCCGAGACCAATTCCAAAATAATAAAACTGGAAATAGAAAAAGAAGCTCTCAAGAAAGAGGCTGAAGGTAAAAATGGTAAGGCCAAAAAGCGTTTGCAAGAAATAGAAAAAGAGGTAGCCGATCTGAAAGAAAAAACTAGTGAACTTGATCTAAAATGGAAAAATGAGAAAGAGACAGTGACCGAAATAAAAACTATTAAAAAAGATTTAGAGAGGGCTCGTATAGATGCCGACTCTGCTGAAGCGGTGGCTGACTTGGCTCGAGCCGCTGAGATTCGTTATGCCAAAATACCGGAATTGCAGAAAAATCTTGAACTTCAGGTAAAGAAACTGAAGAAGTTGCAAAGCTCACGCCAGATATTGAGAGAAGAAATAACAGAAAACGATATCGCTTCTATAGTCGCCAAGTGGACGGGAATACCTATGAATAGAATGCTGGAAGAAGAAGCCGACAAGCTATCTAGAATGGAAGACGATTTGAAAAAGAGAATTATCGGCCAAGATCAAGCGGTCAATAAAATAAGTGACACCATCAAACGAAGTAGGGCAGGCATATCGGACCCCAATAAGCCTATCGGCAGCTTTATATTCCTCGGTCCTACTGGAGTAGGTAAAACAGAGATTACCAAAGCTCTTGCAGAATTTATGTTTAACGATGAGAAGGCTCTTATAAGGGTAGACATGTCGGAGTTTATGGAGAAACATTCCGTATCCAAGCTCATAGGGGCTCCTCCGGGTTATGTAGGGTTTGATGATGCTGGGGGGCTCACTGAAATGGTGCGCCACAGGCCATATTCCATAGTCCTTTTTGATGAAATAGAAAAAGCCCATCCCGAAGTCTTCAATGTGCTTTTGCAAGTTTTGGACAATGGCAGACTGACAGATTCAAAAGGTAGAACAGTGAACTTAAAAAATACTATTATCATCATGACTTCCAACATAGGCGCTCAATATATAGAAAAAATGGAGAAAATGGGATTCAGTGAGCGCGCTGTAAATAATGAGACATCTTACACAAATGTAAAAGACAAAGTGATAGAAGCTCTGAAAGATAGCTTTAGCCCAGAATTTCTCAACAGACTAGACGATATAGTTGTTTTCGACATTCTTTCTATGGAAGCTATAAAAGAGATAGTCAAAATACAGATCAACTTGGTAAGAGAAAGGCTTGCTCAAAAAGAAATAGACATAAGCATCACTTCAGAGGCCTTAGAATATATTGCTCGTGAAGGCTACAATCCACAGTATGGTGCTCGTCCGCTCAAACGCCTCATCCAAAATAAAATTCTTAATCCAATAGCAAATCTTATTATCAACAAGTCTATTATGAAGGGCGGTCTTGTAAGTGTATCTCTCAAAAACAACGAGCTAGATTTTGATGTCAAAAAAGGCCGCCGGGGTGCGATCATCGAAGCTAGTATGCTAGAGACTCCTGTGGGAGTAGAATAATGCCACGGCAAAACAAAAATTCCTCTACTTCTCTTTCTCTTTTTTTAAGATAAGGAATTTTTATTTTTTCTTTCCCATAATAATTCAAAAATCTGTTTCATAAAATTTGAAAATTCTTTGTTTTCAATTACCAGTGCTTGCGATACTGTGTAGAGAAATATTTTTGCATAATCTGGGCTTATCTCCATAGACACCTTTGGTAGAAATTTGTCTTTCGGCATGAGTAGTATACTTTGGCCGTATGCGTTTTCATCGTTGAACTTTCTTATAGACTCATCCTTAGGAGCAATAACCCTTACTTTTGTACTTTGGTCTTTTAAGGCTTGCGCATGATCAAAATACATACCAGGAACCTTCTTGCCTTCCATAGGTACACCACAGAAGGAAACCAAATCTCCACCTTTTAATTCCTCTCTTCTATACTCTAAGGCTTTTTTCATTTCTAATTTTCCGTCAAATAAATGAGAGGCCATATCACTTTTGGTATATTTTTGTAGAAGGGAGGGAATAGTTCTTTTGGCTTTATATAATTTATCTTCAAAATTTGAGAAAAATTCCTCAGGATCTTTAGCAATAAATACTTGATTTTTAGCGTGTGGTATTTTTAAAACCAGATTCTTCTCCCGCAACTCTTCTAGCAGTAAATAAACCGTAGATCTTTTTAGTCCTGATTGCTTAGCGATAGCATAAGCGGTGCCCCTATCTATCTCTAGCAGAGCCACATACACCCGCGCTTCTTTTTGAGAGAGCCCCAATTCAGTTAAATATTCAATTATCTTGTTCATATATGGAAATTAGTTATAAATACTGACTACTATTCAATAGTATACAAAATACTTAATAAAATCAACACATTTTAAAATATTAGATACTAAAAAATATGACTAAATTTTATATACTTATAAAATAGATGTAGAAATTAGTACTTTGAGGCCAAAGGAGACACATTATGAGCACAGTATCTACAGACTACAAAAGCCTATGTCAGAAGCTTTATGACCCAAAAGATTGTGGTGTTGTTGTTGTCAAAAGAGCTCTTAGTCCAATACTAGCAATAAGTATTAGGCATGAGCTTGAGGAGAATCGAAGGAATTATGTTCCTCGCCCTAAACACTATGGCACAACCATGCAAGGTCTTAGTAGTTGGGATTTTGAACGGGCCATCCTTAGAAACTATAAATATCTAGCAGTACTTGATTCACATTATTCCGCTTTCTCAGACCGACTCCATGAACATATGGGGCCATGCCAAAAGGTTGATGAGATAAGCGTAAATTCAAGTTTCTATAAGGTGGGGTCATTGGGTATTGGTCCACATCGTGATAATTCATTCTCTATCAATTTTGTTGCCATCTATATCATTTCTGGCAGCAATGAATTTTGTACAGCTAGAGACAAATCAAAGAATGAAGAAATCCAATTTGAGACTGTCCCTGGAGATCTGGTCTTGATGAGAGCTCCACGGAATCCTGCAGAAAATGACCTACGACCTATTCACTACGTTGGTGAAATCAAGAGTGACAGGTACATCGTTGTTTTCAGAAATATAAATCATGAACTTTTGCACCAAACTGATCGGCATCGTCAATATAACGCCTGATTCTTTATCTGGCAGCTTTCAACCTTATGGGGTAGAAAGGGTGTTGAAGTATATAGATTCTTTGTTTACTGATGGGGCAAGTGTAGTTGATATCGGAGCAGAGTCAACAAATCCCCAATCCAAGGAAGTTTCGTTGGAGGAGGAGAGGGCCAGGTTGCTACAAGTGCTTGGCCCAATCTTCAATACATTCCCACAAAGGATTTTTTCTCTGGATACAAGAAAGGCCGAAACAGCCAGTCTCTTTCTTGAAATGGGTGGCTCTATAATCAATGACTATGCTGGACTTATAAATAACAACTTGATTGGTGTGGTCATAGCTTATAGGTGTCAGTATATTGTTAATCATTTTCCTGGCAGAAATATTCAGGAGGTACACTCAAGAGAAAAAATAGACTCTCTTGTACAGGTTAAGGCAGATTTATTAGAGAGAAAAAAATACTTGGTAGAAAGAGGTATTCAAGAAAGACAAATTATTTTAGATCCAGGTATAGGTTTTGCTAAATCAGCAAGCCTTAACTGGGAGTTGTTGGGGTTCAAAGATAGTGTGCCAAGTGAAAGTGTTTGTATTGGCTATAGTAAGAAACGCTTCCTTGGGAATGACAGATTTGGGGTAGAGGTTAATAGGCAAGCGGGGATGATAGCACTCAAAACTCAACCTGATTATATTCGTTTACATGAACCACAAATACTAATTAAAGGAGAAAAAAATGAATAAACACAAAGCACTAGGTCTCGGTAGTAACGTTGGTGATAGAGCTAAAAATCTTCAGAGAGCAACACAGATGTTGGAAGATAGCGGTGTTCATGTGATTAAGAGGTCTTCTATTTATGAGACGGAACCTGTAGATTGCAGAGATGAAGGTTGGTTTTTGAACCAAGTAGTTTTCATTGAAACAGGTTTAACACCGCGTGAGTGTTTTAGAGGCTGTAAAAAAATAGAAGCTAAAATGGGACGACAATATTCTTACAGGAATGCTCCGAGAATAATTGATATAGATCTTTTGTTATGGAATGAGGTGATACTAAATGATAAAGATCTTGTCGTTCCTCATAAAAGTATTCATGGTCGTAAGTTCGTTCTAATTCCTCTATTAGAGATAGCAGAGGATATAAAAATTCTTGAGTGGCTTGTCTATGCTATTCAAGGACAGAAAATAAAGAAATATGAAAAAGATTAAGAACTATTCTGATGAAGAGTTAATAATAGAGTTAATAAAACGTATTGGCGAAAATCCTAAGCGTATAGGGCTACTCAAAACCCCAAGCCGTGTTGCTCGTTCTTGGGGTGAACTGTACTTTGGTTATGACCAAAATAGGAAACCAGAGATAACGACATTCCCCAATGGAGAAGACGGACTCTTTTATAATGAAATGATTCTAGATACCGGGACATTTAATAGTACTTGCGAGCACCACCTCCTACCATTTTTTGGAAAGTATTATTTCGGTTATATTCCATCAAAAGAAGGAAAGGTTCTTGGTATTAGTAAAGTTGCCAGAATAGTAGCTTTTTGTAGTGCTAAGTTGCAAATCCAAGAAAGACTTACAGTAGAGGTGGTACAAACACTCTGGGAGGCTCTTTCAGATAACTTATTAGAACCAAGAGGCATGGCCTTAGTATTAATTGGAACTCATATGTGCAAATCTATGCGAGGTGTAAAAAAAGATGGTGTTATGACAACCATTGAGCTTAGAGGGCTCTTTAAAAATAATCAGAGTACTCGAAACGAGTTCTTGCAAATGACAAGAGAATCAAAATGAACAATTCAAGTTATTTAGAAGTCAAAGATTTAACCCTAATGTGTCGGCTTGGAGTGACAGATGCTGAGCGTTCCTATAAACAAAAAATCTTTGTAACCTTAAGAATATATGGGGACTTTAATCTCCCCATGGAAAGTGATGAGGTCGTGGACACTATTGACTATACACATGTTGTGGATTCAATTGAGTCTTTGGTTCAAAAAGAAACATTCAAATTAATTGAGCATCTAGCCTACAGGATACGAGAAGTAATCTTGGGTGTTTGTGAAAATAGACTTATTGAAGTGTACGTGGTTAAACCAAATGTCCTACGAAATGCTAGATATGCTTCGTTCACATTACATTGAAACATTTTTATAAAACAAGACGAAAAATCTCTTATAGAGGTTTTAAAGTTATAGTACTCCCCAATGTTTTTGTTCCTCGTCAGATTTCTAAGGTAATCGGAATCTCTCAAAAAAATATAAGAATGTATGAAAATAAGAATGTTCTAGATATGGGATCAGGTACGGGAATACAAAGTATTATTGCTTCTAATTCTGGTGCCAAATCTGTGTTGGCTGTAGATATAAACCCAAAAGCTTGCAAGAACAGTCAATATAATTTTACTTATCATAATCTGGACAATGTCTTTGTTAGAGAATCAGACTTGTTTGAAAATGTGACAGAGATGTTTGATTCAATAATTGCTTATCTCCCATCAATCAATGCTCCTACTAGAAGCATGAAAGATAAAGCGGTCTTTGATCCTGGATATAAAACATTTAGAAACTTTTTGAGAGATGCTAAAAGATATTTGAAGCCTGGTGGGATCATTTATACTTGTTGGGTAAACATAGATAATTCAATTGAAATTTTTTATGACATACTTAAAAAAAGTAGATATGAAATTATTAATTCTAAATTGCTAAACTATAATGGGGAAGAGTGGTGGATGTTTGACTTGAGATAATCTTTTTTCTGAACCCCACTACTCATTATCAACAAGTCTATTATGAAGGGCGGTCTTGTAAGTGTATCTCTCAAAAACA
>JBBTQZ010000060.1:0-1841 GCA_038065435.1 Patescibacteria group bacterium
TTTGGCCAAAGCTTTGGAAAAAATATCTACCTATTCTTCTCCTATGCGTAGCGCGAGCCAAGCTACGGCGCATATGTTTATAGCCAACCCTTTTAGTTCAAAGAGCATTACTTCTCTATTCAGCACTCATCCAAAAGTGGAAGACAGGATAAAGGCCTTGCGCAATATGGCATAGATTGAGAAAATAAAGAATATTGAAAGCTCAAGATAAAAAAATTTTTGTTAGATATTGTTCTATCTCGGCGATACTTTTGGCAGCTCTTATATATATGCTGGTATCTTTTTCCAATTCACACAAAAACGTAGTTGATCTAGGTGTCTCCAATCACGCCCTCAACAACATTACCCAAAATGCCAAAGTCTCAGATTCTCGTTTTAGAAACATAGCTTTTTCCCCTGTTCCCATAGAGAAAAGTGGGCGGTCACAGCTTGCCGCAACTATAGAAGCTTTGGAGAACTTCATTTTAAGAAGGAAAGCGAAATCGCAAGAAACAGAGTATGGTACTTGGCTTTGGACACCTATCATGCAGATCACCCCATCCTATATGGCAGATATCATTGCCAAAGCTAAAAAGGAGGGTGTCAATGTTATATATCTGTCACTAGATTCTTATCTGGATATTTATGTCATGGAAGAAGGTAAAGAAAAAGAAAAAGCTTTAGAGCAATTTAGTAAGAAACTGGAGGATTTTATTTGGTTGGCGAGTGGGGAAGGTATAGAAGTAGATGCCGAAGGTGGCTGGAGCAATTGGACAGAAGAAGGCCACAAGTACAAAGGCTATGCTTTGGTCAGCTTCGTCAAAGATTTCAACAAATCTAGAGCGCATCAGTTTAGAGGTTTTCAATACGATGTTGAGCCTTATCTTCTGGAGGAATATCAGGCAAGTGTGGAAGGCAAAAAAAGAGTCCTTAGCGACTTCATAGCTCTAGTGGATGAAACGGAGCATTTTTTGTCTGACTCTAATCTTCAATTTTCTGTTGTTGTACCGGATTTTTATGATAGGAAAGACAAAGCTACGCCAAAATTCTCTTATGGAGGCAGGACGGACTCAGTATTTGGCCACCTTGTCCAAGTCTTAAACAAAAGAGAGGGTAGCAAAATCATAATCATGTCTTATCGCAATTTTGCTCACGGCAGAGACGGTAGTATAGAAGTGACAGACAATGAGATGCGCACGCTTAGAAATAAGGGAGGGAAGACGGATATCGTTATTGCCTTAGAAACGGGCGATGTGGAGCCGAGCTACATCACATTTTTCAGTACATCCAAATCTTATTTTGAAAACGAAAAGAGCAAAGTTGTAAAAAAATATAAGAACCATCCCAACTTTGGTGGCCTCTCCATTCACTTCGCCAACTCATTCTTTAGCCTCCGCTAGCTGTATGTGGAGGGTCACCCTCCACATGGTTGATTAGAGCCATTATTTCCGCGTTTACTTCTGCAAGCATACTTTTCGCCGTATTTAAAGAATGTTCAATCATTCCGTCTGCCATTTTTGATGAATTTGCTTCCCCTTTATTTTTTATTTCTAAAGCTGTGTAAACATCTAAAATAACGTTCTTTTCCGCACCATTTAATCTTCTTTTAACTTGGCCATTACCACTTACCCACATATCATCAAGATATCCTTCAAAAGCTTGGAAGGACTCATATTGGAATGGCAGGTCAGCTTGTCTTTCTTGAGTTTTTATAAGAGGAGACTCCATTTGGTTTTTATAAGTAATTTGTTATATCATAACATTGTCCTAGTATTTTTGTATATTTGGAGGAGTGGCAGAGTGGTCGAATGCGCTCGCTTGGAAAGCGGGTATACCGCAAGGTATCGAGGGTTCGAATCCCT
>JBBTQZ010000061.1:0-9955 GCA_038065435.1 Patescibacteria group bacterium
AGGGCGGTCTTTCTTTTTACCCAAATTTCAATAGAATCAACCTATGCTCGCCATTCATTCTCCATTTTTGGAGAATGATCTGTCAATTTGCTAAAATATGCTGAGTGTGTTTGAATTAAATATAGAAAAGAAAGGACAGTAACATGCTCAAAATCTACATTGCTAGGCACGGCCAAGACGAAGACAACGCAAATGGCATTCTGAACGGCCATCGAGACACAAAGCTCACAGCAATCGGTGAACAACAAGCGCTCGATCTCGCGCTTGCTATCAATAGTGCGAGGTTAAAATTTGATGCTATATACTCCTCGCCTTTGCAACGAGCTCGGACAACTGCAGGCATTATCATTTGCGAAATTGAAAGTGATGTTTGGATGCAATGGGAACCTAACCCTCTTCTGATCGGGAGAGATTTCGGAGTGATGACTGGTAAGCCGGTGAAAGACATCTGCTCACTATGCGAGCCGGATGTGATCAAAACCGAAACTATCACTTACTTCCTCTCTCCGGAAGGCGCGGAAACATTTCCGCAACTCATGGACAGGGCGAAACTTCTGCTCGCTGAAATTCGGGCAATAAGAAGCGACGGAAATGTGCTTCTCGTAACTCATGGCGACATGGGCAAAATGATCTTCGCATCGTATTACGGATTGGAATGGAGAGATGTGCTCACCATGTTCCATTTCGGCAACTCCGAACTACTGCTTTTGTCGGAAGATTGCAAACCCGAAGAGGCACATCTGGTTCGGATCAAACAGTTCAACCACTAACAACTCAAGGGCGACCAGCAATGGTCGCCCTTTTCATTTATCCAAATTTTAATTACACTTTCAGTATGGTCATCGATATAGAACTTACTTTAAATAGATTTGGGTTGGGGAAAATAGCTGACAACAAGTTCCAACTGTTTTGCTTTCGGTTTAGTAAATGGCAAATTCCAAACAAGCATTCAATATCCTTTGAAATAAACTGGAAAACAAAAGATTTGAAAAATAGATAAGATAAGATAAAATAAGACTCATTCTCCCAAAACGGAGGATGAGAAACAAAGTAATAGATGAACAAATTAAAAGAATGAACTTATTTAAGAAGGAAAAAGAATTGATAAAGACGCTTAGAATATTTAATAACAAGCATAGATTGGCTATACTCGTCTTTCTAAAAGAGAAGGGCGAGAAATCCGTGGGTCAAATCGCCGATCACTTAGAAGTGCCGTTCAACACCGTATCAAAAAACTTGTTGTATTTGGCTAGAGTGGGGGTATTAAGTAGGCGCTATGATACTCCTTTTATCCTGTATAAAATTTCCACTTCGCTCCCCAAACACGAGAGCATAATAATTAGAGAACTGATCTGACCCTACCTTACAAATACTGTAATCATTCTCTATTTTAGGAGGATGATGTTGGTTTTGATTTCCTAAAAAATTTATAAAAATTCGGATAGATTTTAACTCCCACCGCAACACTCAAATTTTGAATGCTATGGTGGAAGTCCCGACAAATTTCGTCGGGACACCAACTTGTCATTGGATTTTTGTTAGGAGCGGTTAAGTCGCTTTGGCCGGAACGATCTTGAGAAAGCCTGCCTTGAGCAAACCTTCCGTAAGACGGTCTGGGTTGTGGTTGTCGCAGAGGTCCTGCACATACGGGAAGTGCCAAGTGATGTCCGGAAATACTCGCTTAAGCATCCGCTTGTATTCCGTCGGGTAGTCACCACAACACGTTGCGTAGACCACGACATTCTTCACCGGCTTTTCTTGGGCCGAGAGAACTGCGTGGAGCCACGACTTGTCGGGTTCTCCTTTCATCCCCATGCACTTACCCATCGGGAAGTCATCATTGTACTCCTGCCGATCGACTACACCGAGGGTGCCATAACCGGAGCAAGGGCCACAGATGACGAAATCCACATCCTTGCCGAAGTCGAGGGAATCGAGAGCAAACAGAGGGGCGGCTTCGCCAATCCGTTCTTCTCGCTTCTTTTGTTCAACGACATCAGGAATTTTCACTTTGAGATACTCATTCAGGTACCGCAGAAATTCTAGCGGGGTAAATGAACCTTGCATCACGACTCCTAATTCCATGCCTGCCTTTCGGTCAGGACTTACTGTGTGAATTCAAAGAACTTTTGCTTTTCAGCCTACCCACCAATTATACACCCTTTGGACTTATTTGTCAATGAAAATCGAGGTTTGTAAATGGTAATCAAAATAAGGCCAATTTGTGCTATAAATAGGGCATGGCCAATATTTCTGTAGGAATTGTAGGGTTGCCAAATGTGGGGAAGTCCACATTGTTTAACGCGCTGACCAAACAGAGTGTACCGGCGGAGAATTATCCGTTTTGTACTATCGATCCGTCTGTAGGAAATATTCCTGTGCCGGATGAACGGCTCGACAAGCTTTATGAATTTAGCGGTAAGTCGGGCAAGAAAATCCCAGTAGTAGTGGAATTCGTAGACATCGCCGGACTGGTGCAAGGTGCGGCGGAAGGGGAGGGCTTGGGCAACAAATTCCTCTCTCACATCCGAGAGGTAGATATGATCGCTGAAGTAGTGCGAGTTTTTGAGGACAAGGACATCATTCATGTCGCCGGCAAAGTAGATCCCCTTTTTGATATTGAAATAATAAATTTGGAATTAGAAAAAGCTGGTCTCAAGAAACCGATTTTATATGTATTGAATACTTCTGCTGTCAGTGAAAATTTGGAAATTGAAAATTTATTGAAAAATTCTAAATTAGAAATTGAAAATTATGTAACTGTTGATCCGATTTTTGGCACTGGACTTGATAATCTTATAAAGAAAGCTTACGAGATGCTCGGGCTCATTACTTTCTTTACTACCGGCAATGATGAAACTAGGGGTTGGACTATAAAAAGAAGGAGCACCGCACCGGAAGCTGGCCGAGCAATACATAATGATTTCAAAGACAAGTTCATAAGAGCAGAAGTCATAGAATGGGACAAGCTTTTGAAAGCTGGCTCCTATGCCAAGGCGCGCGAGCAGGGCCTCCTCCGCACCGAAGGCAAGGAGTATGTGGTGCAAGACGGTGATGTCGTAGAGTTCAAAATTTGAAAAATTCTGAACCGAGATCCTGAGACTACCGAATGGATCGTAGAGTTTAAAATATAGCAATATTTTAAATCCGAGATGCCGGTAATTCTGCAGAATTACCGGCGCGTAGAATTCAAGATTTAGACCTAAAAACAGACCAGCGGTGAGGCTGGTCTTTAGTTGAAGAGGATAATTCTTTGGGTTCAGATCTTTTGATCTGGTTTTTGAACCAATCCGTCAGAAGCTTCTGCGCACAATTGACAAAGAATGCCGTGAAGTCTGCGGACATGACTTTCTTTTGAACCCATAGCGCTACTTAGTCTAGAAATTTCAAACTCCAACACTTTAGCCATGTTATCCAAACAATCTCCATATAGCTCCTCCTGACTAGATGGAGATACCTTCATAGCTTTTTTGTAGCTACTTGCAATCAGACCTTTGAAGTACGGCTTCTTTTCCAAGAGTGGCTCACACAATCGGAAAAGTGCCTCAAACTCCTCCCCAAACAAAGTGCTGGTTTCCGTGGCTGATTCCTTGAACAATTTTTGCCTCCTTTCCGCAAAGAAGTTTATCACAAACTATGCTAGAATACCCAATGCAGAGGATAAAAAATTATAATTAATAGGAATCGCGCCGCACTCTAATGGACGTATCGTGCGACATGATTTCGCTAAATCATATGGAACAAAATCAAAATGTGCTTCCCGCAAAAATGAATGCTCTAGATTTCTTTTTGCATCTTGGGTCAATCGTGGCTCTTTATGTAGTAGTGGGCAATTTTATAAACCTGCTCTTCCGTATCATAAACAAAAGTTTCCCCGAAGTAGCTTACAATTATTCTTACGGTTATTTCGGTAGAAGTGGGGGAGAAATAAGCTTTCCGGTAGCCACTCTTATAATAGTCTTCCCTATATTTATCGTGCTCTCGTCGCTTATAGAAAAGACTTATATCCAAAACCCAGACAAAAAACATTTGGGAGTGCGTAAATGGCTCACTTATATCACCCTGTTTATAGCTGGTGTGATCCTTGCAGGGGACTTGGTGACAGTGCTTTACAAATTTTTAGACGGCCAAGATCTGACGATTGCCTTCTTGCTGAAAGCTTTGGTAGTCCTACTTGTTTCTGGCGCAGTCTTTGGCTTCTATATGGCTGACATTCGTGACCGTATTTCTATTCGTAGCAGAAAAATCTGGTTCCTAGCGACTAGTTGCTTACTACTCGCCACTATCATTCTTGGGTTTTCTGTCATCGGTTCGCCAAAAAGCCAACGTCTCTTACGCTTAGATGATCAGAAAATCATAGGGTTACAGGACATACAATGGCAAGTGATCAATTATTGGCAGACAAACGGTATGATCCCCGAAACGATGCCTAGTTTACAATCAGATTTTAAGTATCAAAAAACCGGCAATCTTACTTTTGAACTATGTACAAATTTTCACATGACAAATATGATGCAAGGTAACCAGATGATGCTACGAACAAGCTACCCAGAAAAAATAGGCTTTATGATGAACCAGAACGACAACTGGCAACATGGGGCAGGAGAGCATTGCTTCAAGAGAGTAATAGACCCTATACAGTATCCGACGCAAATTAGGGGATAGCCCCCCCCTAACCCTCCCCCAAGGGGAGGGAACTATATTTTTTCATAATAGGTATTCCGACCGGTTTTGCCGATTTGTTTTATTTTTCCCTCTTTCTCCAAAATATTCAGATAACGAGTAGCCGTAGCATCGGAAACATGCAAAAGTTTTTCTACATCATCATTAGTAATTCTTCCTGTCCCGCGAAGCTTTAGCGAAGTGGAAGTATTTTTGTCCAAAAATTCCAAAATTTTATCAAGCCTCTTCCTCTTCCTCATACCCAACTTCTCCAAAAACTTCTGCCACAGATCTTTCTGCTTAAACGGAGTAGGAAAAGCAGTTGTCGTAGGTTCCCCCTCTTGATGTAAGAGGGGGTTAGGGGGCGTTATTACTTCCGTAATAGTAATAGTATCTCCCTTTTTCTCTATGGTTTTACCTGCCATGAGCTCTGTCGAAGGGTTATCCATTTTTTCTACTTGAACCGATTCCAAAACTTCTTGCGTAGGCTGAGTTTTAGGTTCTAGCTCTGCAGATTTGACAACTTCCTGAATAGGTTCAGCTGGAGTTGGAACTGGCGCTTTAACCTCTAGCTCTGGCACAGATTTATTATTTGGCTTATCTTTTGTCTTGTCTTCATCATTCATACAAAAATCATAACACAAAAATAAACAAGATCCGGACGTCAAATTTAACGGCTCAGGACTATTGGCGCAACGGCTCAAATACCGGTATTTGAGCCGTTAGGTGTTTTGGGATAATTTTGTAAATTCTGGAGTATTGAAAAATTGTCTCGCCCCCCTCTCTTGTGATAAGAGAGGGGTCACACGATAGTGAGGGGGTGAGTTATTTCAAATTTTGTTGTATATTTTAAAGATGGACAAAAACTACGATCATAAAGAGATTGAGAAGAAATGGCAAAAAATTTGGAGCGAAACTGAAATCTATAAAACCTCTGAAAAATTGGGGGGACCGAAATCTTATGTCTTAGACATGTTTCCATATCCATCGGGTGATGGGCTACATGTGGGACACCCAAAGGGATACATTGCAACTGATATCTATTCTCGGACGAAAAAAATGCAAGGACATAATGTGCTCCATCCGATGGGTTGGGATGCGTTTGGATTACCGGCGGAAAACTATGCGATCAAAAACAAAATACATCCAAAAGTTGCGGTAGAGAAAAATATACAACGATTCAAAGAACAGTTAGAGAAAATTGGTTTTAATTATGATTGGAAAAGAGAGACAAATACCACTGATCCAGAATATTACAAATGGACGCAGTGGATTTTTCTCAAACTTTTGGAAAAAGGTTTGGCTTACGAATCGAACGAGCCGATCAATTGGTGCCCTTCTTGTCAGACTGGCTTGGCCAATGAAGATTTGGAGGATGGCAGATGCGAGCGTTGCGGCTCTGTGGTAGAAAAGCGGCCGATGCGACAGTGGGTATTGCGTATTACACAATACGCAGATCGGATGCTTGAAGATTTGGAAAAGTTGGATTGGCCAGAATCAATAAAGGAGCGCCAGCGAAATTGGATTGGGAGAAGCGAAGGTATGCTTTTTACAGCACCGGTCAAGGATACCGATCTGACAATTCAAACTTATAGCGCTCATTTTGAAGCATTTGCCGCAGATACTTTTGTCGTCATCGCCCCCGATCATCCTTTTTTGCCAAAACTTGTAGCCGGAACCAAATCAGAAAAGGAAGTTTTGGAATTTGCTAAAAAGCTTATTGAAAAGCGTAATAAGGAAGGTTATGAGGGGCCGAAAGAACCCGAGGGTATTTTTACCGGTAGATATATATCTGACCCTGTTGGTAATGGGGACTTACCAATCTGGGTTGCTAATTATGCACTAGCTGATTATGGCACCGGAATAGTCAAATGTTCAGCCCACGACGAACGCGATTTTGCTTTTGCAAAAAAATATAACATAAAATTAAAACCTGTTTCGTTCCCAGAAGATCAAGAATTAAGAAAAGAAGTTGAAAATTTGGAAATCTGTTTTACTGACATGGAAAATAGTGTTCTCACAGAACCAGAAGAACTGAAAGGAAAAGTTGCTGGAGAATCTAAGCAAGAAATTATGGATTATCTAGTGAAAAATAAACTAGCTGAGAGAAAAGTGGTCTACAGACTAAAAGACTGGGTATTTAGCAGACAGAGATATTGGGGCGAGCCGATACCGGTCGTGCATTGTGAAAATTGTGGGGTAGTCGGTGTACCAGAAAAAGATTTACCGATAAAACTGCCTGAGATTGAAAATTATGAACCCACTGGAACAGGGGAGTCACCGCTTGCAAATATAGAAAGCTGGGTCAACACCACCTGTCCAAAATGCGGTGGACCTGCAAAACGCGAGACCAACACCATGCCCCAATGGGCTGGATCTTCTTGGTATTATTTGCGGTTTATAGATCCTCATAATGATCAAAATATTGTTGACCTAAAAAAAGAAAAATATTGGTCTCCAGTAGATATGTATGTCGGTGGAGCAGAGCACGCAACGCGGCACCTTATATATGCGCGATTTTGGCATAAATTTTTGTTTGATATCGGGTTGGTAAACTACCAAGAACCGTTTAAGAAATTGCAAAATGTGGGACTTATTTTGGCAGAAGATGGAAAAAAAATGAGTAAACGATACGGCAATGTAATAAATCCGGACGATATCGTGAGCACGTGGGGAGCAGATTCCTTGCGTCTTTATGAGATGTTTATGGGGCCGTTCAATGATGCTATAGCCTGGAATACGGACAATATGATGGGGGTGAGGAGATTTTTGGAGAAGGTTTGGAGACTTTCTGTAAATATCACCCCCCGTCCCCCTCTTAATTTAAGAGGGAGTGCCGAGCAAAGCGAGGCGGAGGTGATAGATCCGAAACTCGAAAATCTATTGCATAAAACCATAAAAAAAGTTACAGAAGATATAGAGAGCTTCAAATTTAATACCGCTATCTCGAGCATGATGATTTTTCTAAACGAGCTTGAAAAACAAGACCCAAAAATGCCGAGGACGCGCCTCAGTAGTTTTTTTGAAGTATTTTTGAAATTACTGGCACCATTTGCACCACATATAACAGAGGAGATCTGGTCCCACTTCGCTATCGCTTCGCGGGATAAATCGGAAAAAGAGAGATATTCTGAATCTATACATATACAACCATGGCCGGAATATGATGAGGCTAAAATCCTGGATGAACAAGTAACGATAGTAGTGCAGATAAACGGTAAGGTACGGGGTCAGTTTGAGATAGAGAGAGAAATAGAAGAGGAGAAGGTAAAAAAGGAAGCTCTAGCTTTGGAAGAAGTGCAAAAATGGCTAGGAGGAAAGGAGATAAAAAAGGTGATCTTCGTACCAGAAAAGCTTATTAATTTCGTGGTCTAATCCAGTAGTAGATTTCGGCATCGGCTTTGCCAGCACTATGTGCAATGCCAAAATTCACTACTGGATTGACAAAGTCTTGTGGTATGATATTGTGTAAAGTATAAATATTGTATAATATTGTGGTATAATAATTAAAAGCTAAGCGCGAAAGGTATTTATGAAAACAGACAAAAATAAATCAAAGATACTGGTCCTTTCTTTCAACCCCAAACAAACAGTCAAAAAGCTCCTTAGCTCTCTGCCAGCTAGAGCCCAAGATGTCATCTCGGGCAGGTTCGGTCTAAACAGCAATAGTGAAGAGCTGACACTAGAGGCAATAGGCAAAAAATACGGCATCACTCGCGAAAGAGTGCGCCAGATAGAGAACTACGCCATCAACCATATAAGAAAAAGTGAACAATACGAAAAAGAAAAATCTTTTTTTGAAGAGCTGAAACTAGTTATAAAAAGAATAGGTGGCATAATAGCTGAGGAAGATCTGCTCAATTATTTGGGTAGAGATATGGGTTCAAAAAAAGCTTTGCATTTTATGTTGGTTGTCGGAGACGATTTCAGTAAAATAAAAGAAGATGCCGAATTCAAACACCGCTGGCATATAGACAAAACTCTTTCCGATCGTATACACGAAGCTTTGCAAAATCTTTACAAAAAGCTAGGGGACGATGAGATCATACCTGAATCAGAAATTATATCTTCTTTTTTGGAACACCTCAAAGACGTGTCCGACGAATACAAAGAAGATGAGATTTTGACCCGCTGGCTCTCAATGAGCAAAAACATAGGTCGCAATCCGCTTGGTGAATGGGGGAGATCTCATTCTTCAAATATCAAGACCAAGGGTGTGCGCGATTATGCCTATCTTATACTTAGAAAACATGGCTCCCCAATACACTTCCGCGAAGTGGCCAAGCTCATAAGCGAAGTGTTCAAGAAAAAGGCTCATGTGGCTACTACACACAATGAACTGATAAAGGATCCCAGATTCGTACTAGTAGGCAGAGGCCTTTACGCTCTCAAAGAATGGGGTTATCAGAGCGGAGTAGTACGCGATGTCATCAAAGAAATACTGAAAAAGCACGGGACTCTTCCTAAAGAAAAGATAATAGAGAATGTGCTGAAAGAAAGATATGTCAAAGAAAACACCATAATGGTCAACCTTCAGAATCCAAAGTACTTCAAGAAGAACAAACAGGGTCTCTACACAATAGCTTAAATATTTTTATGATATAATTGGGTACATGTTTGGAGTACCCATAGAAATCTGGAATACTATTTCTTTATCTTTGAACTATGTTCTGAAGCTCGCTCCTTTCTGGCTTCCTATAGCTTTTATATATGCTGCCTTCAACGCGTGGGTTCGCTATCGCAGAGCCGAGTACTGGAACAATAAGCTCGGCTCCGTGCTTTTGGAGATCAAATTGCCTCGCGAGATTACGAAGTCGCCCTTAGCTATGGAGCTCGTCTTAAACCAAATGCATCAGCCACCCGACGAAGGTAACTGGTATTGGAAATATTGGCGTGGCCAAACTCGCAGCTGGTTCTCTCTGGAAATAGTTTCTTTCGGTGGCGATATACATTTTTACGTCTGGGCTAGACGCAAATACAAAAATGGTATTGAAACCCATCTTTATTCCCAATATTCCGGCATAGAGATATCTGAAGTAGAGGACTACACAAAAGATTTTTACTTTGATCCGAGCCAGCACGAGATGACAGCTTGCCAATGGGAATTATCCGACCCGGACCCCTATCCGATAGCCACCTATGTGGATTATGGTCTAGATAAAGACCCCAAAGAAGAGTTTAAGGTAGACCCGCTTACAAGTCAGCTCGAATTTTTGGGTAGTCTGCCGAAAGGGCATAATTGCTGGATCCAGATAATCGTCCGTGCCCACAAGAAAGAAGCCAAGAAATTTGC
>JBBTQZ010000062.1:0-3829 GCA_038065435.1 Patescibacteria group bacterium
ATTATTTTGTCAAAAAACCCACCTTTTTCTTAGGTGGGGAGAGCAAACTCAAACCAAGAATCGTGCTTATTCTTTATAGCACTTTTTATGCTCTCCCAAATTAATTTTATATATCATACGTTTGAGTAATGGTCATTATACACAAGCAAAAATGGCTGTCAAACAGCCATTTTGCGTATATGTGTATTAGTTGTGGAAAAGCTATTTTCCGTCAATCTCCTTGCCAAGTTTTTCCAAGACTTTATGAGCAGAATCTTGTCCGCCAAGACCAAAAGCTAACCCAAGGCCAAGAGATAGGGCTACGATAAGACCCGTGAAAAGAGTCTCTATAAATCGGACTGCAATTCCTAGCTGAGAGAGAGCTACCAAAATAGCAAAGACCCATATTACCCACTTTGTAATAGTCGCCAAGAACCCAGCAGAAGAAATCTCGGCACTCTTCGCAGAGGAAAAGACAACGCTCTTCATGGCATCTGCTACCAAACCAGCCGCTATTAGGATAAGTACGGCAACTATAACTTGAGGTAGATAGTTTAATATATCCCGCAAAAATGCCGTAACCTGAGAAAGCCCCAAGACTTCAAAGGCTCCTATAAGAAACACTATTATAACAAACCATCGTACCAAACCACCGAGAAAAGCGCCGGAATTTAAGGAGAGTCCGCCTTTATTCAAGAAGTCTTCTACTCCCGCCTTACGCAAACCATCATCTACCTTCAAAGTTTTGATGATTTGAGAAACCACTCTACCCAAGAGGGCTCCTACTCCCCAGCCGATAAGAACAATGATTATAGCGACCAGAAGGTTTGGCACAAACTGCACCACGCCAAGCCATAAACTCCTAAAAGATATGGTTAGCACATCACTCCATGTAGTTATTGTCATCACTTTTATAAAAATTAAACTTATAATTACACCATAAATATATCCTTAAAATCCATATCTGCAACAAGAAATGTGGATAGTGGAAACTACAGATTTAGCTTGTTTATAATCTTTTCATGAGGATAATCCAGAATATCACGAATCAGTTTATCAAAGACAGAATAGCGATACTTGAATTCAGATGTCTCAAACATAGCGTAACGAACCTCTTTACCTATTTGAGATTCAATAGTTTTTATTATGTTTTCCATTGTTGACTCTTTCAGGTTATCTCCAACCACCAGAAGATCTACTCTGCTGTCAGGATCCTTAATAAATATCCCCGAAATGGCTACTAGCTGAATTTTCCCTGCCCGACTAAGCCTGTTTATTATATCTTTGTGCTTAAAGGGATTAATATTGGATAGAAATACCTCAAGAGCCTCCAAATATGGGAATTTCTGATCCAAAATCCAACCACTTACTTTTTTACGTATAAGTATGGGTTTTCTGTTTTTTTGGCTTCTTATCTCTTTGTAATAAACTCGTGGCTTTACAAAGCCCCCCCTAAAAAGATTGTTTATCTCTTTACGAGCTAGGCCGATAGATATCTGGGCCCGTAGCGCGGCTTCCATACTATCAAAAGCACTGCCGGGATTGAATAAAAACAGCTTGATTAGCTTCACCTTGCTACTACTTCCAAATAATCTTTCCAGTATTTCCATAATAATCGCATTCTATCAGGCTTTTTTAAATAATCAAAAACCCCTTTCGGGGTTTTTGCCTTTCTACCTCTCTGTGAGTTATTTGAGAGTTACTTTGCCGCCAGCTTCTTCGATAGCTTTTTTGAGAGCTTCAGCTTCTTCTTTTTTCATATTTTCAGCGATCACGACCGGAGCAGCGTCAACCTTGTCTTTCGCATCTTTCAAACCCAAGTTCAACACCTCTTTTACAACCTTAATAACTGCGATCTTGCTTGCTCCCCCATCAACTAGCTCTACCGTGAAGGTAGACTTTTCTTCCTTGCCCGCCGTAGCTTCAGCGGAGGCGGGTCCTGCCGTCACGGCAGTAGCCGACACTCCAAATTTATCTTCAAACACCTTTACTAGCTCATTTAGGTCAAGGACCGACATCTTTTCTATTTCTTCCACTATCTTTGCAAACTTAGCTGGAACACTCACATTTATTTTTACATCTGCTTTTTCTTCCTTATTTATTTCTTCTGACATATTTTTAATTTTAATTTTTTAATTTTGCAATCTCACCGAGCGCAATTGCGAACCTTTGTATTGGCGAATTGATCACATTTACAAACATCCCACGAAGCACCTGAAGAGATGGGATCGTAGCCATTCTGAGCATTTCTTCCTTAGATCTATAGCTACCATCAAAGATACCTCCCATAATAGATATTTTGCCGTCTAGTTTCTTTTGGAATTCGTACACCAACCTCGCCGGAAGTACCACATCCTCACCGTCCACAACAGAAAGCTCGCCTTCTAAAGATGGGGCTTCCCCACTGGGGGCCATTTCCTCTAAAGCCCTTCTTATAAGAGTTTTTCTTGCTACTTTATATCCAACGCCTTCTTTCTTGAGAGACCTGCGTATATTGGATACCTCTAATACGTTTAATCCGTGGAAATTGGCAAAAACTATTGATTTAGATTCTAAAAAAATCTTTTTCAGCTCTTTTACTACATCTTGCTTTTTTTCTTTTGTAATCATAAGTGAATTGAAATTGAAAGATTAGGGATTGAAAAACTACTCTTTCAATCTTTGTTTCTTTCAAAATTTGATTATTCTCGACCCACGGCAAGAATCAAAATAGAAGTATAAACTCCTGCGCCAGATTCATGATAAGCAAAGCTTACCTACTAGCGGTCTTTGAAGCCGTTAGATGGAGAATAGCATGTCTTCAGAAATTTGCAATATTAACCCAGAACGGATGAGTAATTAGAAGTAACTATTATAACCAATAGACCTATGGCTACGATCGCCAAAAATCCAAAGGCAAATTTGAAAAAGCTTTTATTAAAATACTGCATGGCCTAAATTGTAACATACAAAAAATCCCCTTACGGGGATTTTTTGTTTAGCTTTCCCTAAGTCTCTCCTTTGAGAAAAACGAGGGAACACAAGTTGCTAGGTTTATTATGGGAACGATACTTCAGCAGTCCTCCAATCTGTCTCAGCAGCCATGAAGGTTGTGCTTTGAGCAGCCCCACTTGAATTAGTCCACTGTACTGCCTCGATGCCTACGGCATAGAGTCCAGCTGGGACCATAGTGGTACCGTTTGCAGCACGACCGAACATCTGGTAAGTAGCAGTAACTGTAACTTCGCTTCCATCAGCCAATGTACAACCATTGGTTAGAGATCCTGTGGTACAACCTGCACCAGTAGGAATACTGAATGAAGTAGTAGTTGCCGCACCTCCAGCCGCATGACTAGAAGAGCCGTTTACATAAACCTTGAAGCCAGTAGTTGAACTTGCGAATACAGGGGCGCTTGAAGCGACTGTACCAAGATCAATTGAACTACCGACAGCCTTAATTTTAACCGTGAAGGAAGCTGAAAGGCTTGAAGTACTGAATGTGTTAGCTGTTGAACTTTGAGGCACACCGTTTGAAGTGATGCTCTTTGAAATCAAAGTAATTTCAGCTCCAGCATTTCTAACTCCAATCTGATAGCCAGTAGCAGAACCACTTTCGGTAAGGCTGTCACCGGCACTGTTTTCAGCAGTCACCATCGCTGCAGTAGTAGAAGCAACGAAGTTTGCTACTGTACCGTCTGCAGATCTAAAGTCAACCTTAACAGTAAGGGTCTTTGTAGTGTCTTTTGGAACTACATAGTCAATGTCAGTAAAGGTTGCACTAGGACCACTTAGACTTACAGAATCAAGCTCTGTAGAACCATCGAAGATACTTACAGAAGTTGAAGCAGTAGCGGCGCCTGAACCAGTCTTC
>JBBTQZ010000063.1:0-1279 GCA_038065435.1 Patescibacteria group bacterium
TGACCTCCCCCGCTAAAGGTAAGGGGAGTACTATCTCGCTCACGCTCCCAATCTATAGTGAATCAACCGAAAACTTCAAAAAATTCACTGAAGAGATTTAAAGAAAGTATTTTGTAAAATAAAACACCCCATTCGTCTTGGAAGAGCATAAGAAAGCCAAGAAAGATAGGGGTAAGGAGCTTGCTAGAGAGGGTGCATTATTTAGTAAATATCCTGAGAATAATATAATATTAATATTATGTCAGATCCCGCAACAACTGCACTTACAAGCGCTCTAGATAACTCAGCCAAAGTCGCTAATACGCCACTGTTCGCTACTGTCATCGATCGAATCCTCGGTTTTAAGATAAGTGAGTGGAATGCCCAAGGAGAAACCATTAAGAAACAGATACTTGATGGATATGAAGAAGCTAAACAAAAGGGTCTAGGTATTCAGTATGTTTCGGCATTTAGGTCAAATGCTAACCTTATAAATACAAGCATAAAAGCTGCAAAATATATAATTTCAGAAGCTAAGGGAGTTATAGAAATTGATAATGACGTTTTCTGGGGCTTACTTGAGCACTCAAAACTTATCTCAAGTGAAGAGATGCAGGAATTAATAGCTAAGATCTTAGCGGGCGAATACAATGCTCCTGGAACATATTCAATGAGTACTTTGCAAATACTCAAATCTTTAGGAAAAGACGAATTGGAAAATTTTTCTCTTTTAGGCGATGTCTATCTTCCAGGTCATGGATTTTTTAGAGATTTCTTTGGACTGAATACGGAAGCGGTAGCCGCAAGGACGAAGATTAACCTTGATTATACAAATTTTCTCGAAATGCAAAATCTAGGTTTAATTCAGTCTGGCGCATACACCATATCAATTCCTGTTAAGAAGGATGAAATGTTTAAGATGGAATATGGAGATGGTGTGATCATCGTTAAGGCGCTTGAAGATAAAGCAAATTGGGATTTTCCGGAATGTTATCAATTAACAAATGCGGGAAAACAGATACGACAACATTTAGCTAAGAGGGAGTCGGCAGTCTTTCGAGAATGGTTAAAGAACTATCTAAAAAAAGAAGGTCTCGAGGTGCTTACTTAATTTTTAACCAACATTTTTATACTGAAATACTAAAAAAGGCTCCAACATCATACCAAGTAGTCAGGAGTAAAACTAGCGATCATATAAAGATTTCCATACTTCCAAGTCTACGAATAAATATAAAACGATCAAGCGAATAAAAAAACCCGCCAGAGGTCCGAAGACTTAGCGGGGAGCAATTGGCCTGCT
>JBBTQZ010000064.1:0-1646 GCA_038065435.1 Patescibacteria group bacterium
CAGTATGAGGTTCGATCCGAAGATTTTCTGGAGAGATGATTTTTTGGAGGGGAGGTCGTTCCTTTTGGCGATTTCATCCAGTGATGAAGCGGTATTTAGCCATTCCTGCATGGGTTCGAGCCACGAAGTGGCGTCTCTTTCTAGCTCGCTGATTTTCTCCTCAAAACTTTTCTTTTCGGAGAAAAGTTTCGCTCTCTCTTTGAGATAGGTTTCTCGGTCGATATCTTGAGCCAGATAGACATCAAGCAATCTTTGTATTTTTTCCGAGATAGAAAATACATTATCTCTCAAACTCTCAATAATCACTTTAGACTCGTGAGTTGCCTCGCTTTCGTCTTTTTTCATACAGACTTCAAATTCTTTTGCCCACGGAGAAGGCATGGCGTAATTTGAAAGAGTAGTGTTGAGTTGTTTGGTTAAAATTTCCTCCCTAACGCACGATTCATCACATTTAATCGTTTTGGATTTATAGGTGCAATGATAATAAATATATTTGTGGACATTGCCATTTTTACATATTTTCACTTTGTCTTCTGCAGTTATCATCATTCCGCAAGTGCCACAACGAATAAGTCCGCAAAATGCTTTTGGCTCAATAACAGCCCGTATTTGATGGCCTCTTTCTGTCATAACTTTTTGCACTTTATCAAAAAGTTTTTTCTCAATAATCGGTGTATGCTTGCCTTCGTGAATTTCTCCACCATATCGGAAATGTCCGTAATAAAAAGGATTGGATAATATGTTCTTTATGCAATCTTTATGGAGCATATTTCCATACCAACTACGGACATTTCTTTCATAGAGAAATTTTGAAATATTCTCATAGCAAGAACTACCTTTAGCATATAGCTCAAATGCTTCCTTGATTATTGTTGATTTTTTGCGATCAATAACTATAGTTTTTCTTCTTGAATCATTTAAATATCCGACTGGTGCCGTGCTCGGAAACTCGCCCCGCTTTACTTTGGCTCTCAATCCTCTTTTGGTGTTAGCACTCAAGTCTCGAATAAACTGATTGGCCATTCCAAACTCAACCGACATCATGAGAACATTGTCGGAAGAATAATGATTTTTGTCATGCGTTCTAATATGCTGAACAATGCCTTGTTGCAACATCCAGCTAATCTGTCCTCCATCCACCGGATTGCGAGCGAGGCGATCGAGTTTCCAACAAATAACACCTTGTGCTTCTTCTTTACCAATACGCAAAATCATTTCATTAAAAACGGGACGACCGGGCATTTTGGCCGTTCGTTTTTCTACAAACTCATCGGCGATTTCCAAACTCTCATTTTTAGCGAGCAAGCGAAGTTCAGAAAGTTGAGCCTCGATGGACATAACTTGCTTGTCTTCAACGTCTGTACTTTTACGAGCGTAGAGAAAATATTTCATGCAAAGATTTTAACACTAATTTTTTTAAATAAAATGTTAAAAATCTCAAACTGTGTGTAAAAAGTGGATAAGCAACTTATCTCTCTGATTAAAAGGGAGTAATCCCTACCATTTTATAATTTCTCCTAAAAATGGCAGGGATCTGTGCGTGCGCACGGGAGGGTGGGGCAAACGCACATAAAGAGCACGACCTCTCCGAGAAAAATCTTCTTTCCAAAAAATCTTTGGACTTTGAATTTTCCGAACCTGTCTAT